>NZ_JACSUE010000029.1:39765-47831 GCF_014384845.1 Caballeronia sp. EK | reverse complement strand
TCGACTACCCGGCTTCTTCTCTGAGAACTCTGACAAAGTGGTGTCCATCAAATCGAAAGTGATGGACATCATTGTGCTGCGTACTGAGGTCACCCCCTACAACGGTCGAGACGAGCCGCTTACGGACCTCCCCCATAGAGCAGCGCAGTTGTGTGCGAGTCGTTGCCGCCGCCGGTCATTGCACGATACAGCTCCGCTTCGCTCTCGACCGCCTCCGCTAGCTGACCCTTTGCACCCTTATTTAGCATAGCGACGATTGAGCCCACGATTTCAAGATGGCTGAGCTCTTCGGTTGCAATGTCAAAAAGTAGGTCTTTGCGGCCAGGGTCGTCTTCGCCGACGGCTTGAGTGAAATACCGGCACGCCGCGCCAAGTTCACCTTGTGGCCCTCCAAACTGTTCAAGCAATAGATTTGCGAGGCCGGGGTTAGGTGCGGCGACACGCACCGTGTATTGCAGGCGTTTGTTATGTATAAACATGGAGTTCTCCTTCAAAGCGCGGCATGGACGAAGCTCGTCGATGGCGCCTGGGTGAGACAGACTTTGGAAGTCGTTAGATGGGTCACGCTGTCGCGTATCGCCGTCCCTGACTGGTGTCTCAGAACGTTGAGTTCTGGCGGACGCGGCAAGGCACCGCGCTTGGTGAGTGAAGATGCCTACGCTCTCACGCACACCGCGTTCCCGGAGCGAAATTAGAGGGAGAATTGTCGCGACCCTTATCAGATGCGGTCAGCAGCTTAGGACTCGACACTTAGGGGCAGCGCGTTCAACTACGTAAAATTGCTCCCCTCTTATTAATTTTTTTGAGCCATCGAACGAGAATGTGCCCCAAGCTCCCGCGCGCCCTGAATAGCCGATAGACAAAAGGCGGTCAAAATCACGCTGTGAATCGCCGGCTCTAACTTGCTCTGGAAAATTCATCAACGCTACCTTTTTGGCCTGGGAAAATAGCACGACTGGTGGGGAAGGGCGGGGACGAATTCCGTTGACCTCGCGTTCGCCCGTAGTACTGCTTATCGACGATGAACCGGAGATTCAGGCGTTCATCGCAGAAAACAAAGCGCTCGCCAGCCGACGCTCGGAAAAGTAACGACCTGTTTGTTCGGTGGGCAACCTCCCAAATGCGACTGTTCCGCGTCTTGACGAGTCAATTTGCTGTCAACTCAAGGACGCGCTATTCGAGAAATCGCGTCACGGATTACGAGCACTGCCCTCATCTGCAGATGCGGCTGTCATCGTCGCGTCCGGTCGTCGTTCGCGGCTTTAGTCAGCTACGCTGTCACGGTGTCAGTGGCTTCCCCAAGCGGAACGCGACGGCCGGTCCGCACCTGCCTCAGGAAAATTTCCGCAATTCCCTTTGTTGGAATGCTCGCCTCAATACGACGTAGCTCCTCTAGACGACACCATTTGCATCGTGCAATCTCGTTCGCGGGCACTGGCTCGGCCTTGGGACCAACGGTCACTACGAACACAAAGTGCCGAGTCTGCAAGCCGCGAAACTGGAACGCATATCGTACATGCACAGCATCGAGCCCCGTCTCTTCTTTCAGCTCGCGAACGGCTGCATCGGATAACTCCTCGCCGGGCTTCGCTCGGCCGCCGGGAAAGGCCCACCGACCCCGTGCTCGTGCGACGAGGAGAACTCGTCCGTCGCGCTCACAAATGACCGTCGCTCTGCGTTTCATAGACTCAGCGTTTAGTTGAACGTGCAGGCCGGTTCTAATTCGTCATCGCCAACCCCGGCGGGGCCATGAATGACGGGCGGCTAAGTTCCGAATGATATAGCCTAGAGACTTCTGAGGTTCTCTCGCGAGCTCCGTAATGAAGTCGCGCTCAGGCATCGAAGTCAGCTTGCCGGCCGTCATACTCGGCACGGCCTGCCTTGTATCTCTGCCGACCCTAGTGTTGGCTTTACTCTGGCTCTTCGTCGGAGCGGTCTGCATCGGGCATCGCGACCTGGAGAGCTTTCCTACCGATGGAGTTCCCCGCCGTTGGCGGACCGGTGCCCGCGGTTGGATTCTCTGGATTTATCACATCGCGTGGTGGCCTTGGTACATGCGAGCGGAGATATTGCAACTCGTCCGCACCGTCAAGGCACGGCTCTCGAAGCACTCGCGGCGTGCGAAGTCGGAGGACGTGCCGGACGACAAGTCCGAATCGCATTAGAAACCAAGGCCGTAAGGTCAGCTCAATCAGACGTGGCGGTCAATGCCAGTAGGCTCGGCTGAAGGTCGCTCCGGTCTCGTCTAATGCTCACGCCAGCAGGTCATCCAGCATTCTGTTGGCGGCATCGACACCCGCTGACAGGGCGGCCGACTCATTGTCGAAGGCGTTTCCGCTGTCATCGCCCAGCATCAAGGGTGGGAACACTGGAGCGGCCATAGACGATAGAGAAATTGAAACGACCGCTACGAACCCGGCCGTGATAGGACGCGTCGGTTCAATGACTGCACTCTGGAAATCCTGCACTTGTACGTTCAGCGCGTATGGCTCGCGCGCCCAAAACGTCTGCATGTTCGCCTCCACTCTGACGAAAAACGCGCGACCGGGACCGACCGGAATCACGGCTGCCCGGACATTAAAGTCGGCGGAGCAGCGTGTCAAGTCGAGAAGTTGGCGAGGAACAAACCTTGCGAGTAGCCCACGATTCCAACGCAGGAGAATCTATGACTGCAGGGAAACTACCCACATTTGTCGCGGCGGCGATACTCGCGGGGGCGTCGGTGGCGTATGCCGACACGCCAGGACCGGACTGGATGCCGAAGGAGCAAGCGATACAAAAGCTCGGCGAGCAAGGCTACGCGAACGCTTATTTGAAGGCAGACGACGGTCACTGGGAAGGCGAAGCGACGAAAGACGGACGAATCTACGAGTTGCATGTCGACCCACATTCCGGCGCAATTACCAAGAGCGAGCCGAAGCACTGACAGCATGTAGACGCACGCGCGCCGGAGGCGGATAAACTCTTCGTCACCTTCTCTCCCGCGCTACGGCTCGAGGTCAGGCCACGCCTTCGCTTGGGCGAGCCGAGCTTCCTCCGAGCCCTCCGGCGCCAGGTAATCGTCGCAAACGGCGATAGCTCGCGTCACATCTGTCGATTCAGCGTCGCTCCGGGACAATAACTCTTTGCGCCACATCAGGACGTCCTCGCGCCCTCGGTGGTTCATCTCCCAAACCATCCAGTCAAGTAGATGGACCAGTTCTCGGCTGGGAATTTCGGTCAGTTCTGCGCTGGTCATGACTTGTTCCTTCGTTGGCAGCGTTGTGCGTTTCGGCTGCAAGTCTCCGAAGCCGTGTTTGCAATCATTCGTGTGGTCCATTGAACAAGCATCGCCAGCACTAGCGCGATGCCGAAAGCAATGCCAATGCCTTGGATGGGCAGCAGCACGGCGAGCGTCAGACAGAATGCGGCAAATGAGAAGCGGCCGAGGACCATCCCTCGGAGCAACGAAACAACAAATTCTGAACCGTGAGCACGGTGCGATGATACCGACAGGATGCTTCCGAGCAGTGGAAAGACCGCTAGCAAGCCACTCCACTTCGGCCCAACCACAGCAGCGAGATAGGTGACTACCACCGTGAGCAAGGCACCCAGGAACATTCGCATCGCCAAGTCTCGAAGTCGAAGCGGTAGTCCCGATACTTCGACTGTGCTGCGCGGAAGAAAACGCTGACCGATTACAACTGCCACGAAGGCGACGCCGATGCACCACGGCAAAGTAGCAGGCAGTTTGGACAGCACAGATGCGACCAAGAGCCAGCAGACCAAGGCCAGCGCAAAAGCGGTCGGCCATCTCGCCGTCCGGCAAGCCCACGCATAAGTGAAGTTGAACGCCTCAGAAGCGCAGATTGCGGAAACAGAGAGCATCGCCGCTTGCGCAGCGAATTCCGGCCCCTTCTCCATTGCAAGCAGAAAGAGTATCGGCCCGGCCACAACGGGAAAGCCGGCGAGCCATCCCGCCGCCTTTGGTCCCCACCATTTGCCCGACAGCGAGATGAACCAGAGGAAAGAGGGGACCAGGGCGAGCTTGAGAGCAAGCATGAAATGGCTCGTACGTTAAAGATGCATCTTATCGACTTCGACCAGAATATTGCGCTCAACGAAATCGCAACGAGCGGGGTTGTCGGCACCGACCAAGCAGCTTGGCAGTTGGACGGTCAAACTCAGACGAAGCGGCCGGCGGCCGTAGACGCGTGCTCGTATCGCCCTAGTGCTGCTCAGCAAATATTTCATCGAAACTCTCTCGTGCAGGCCGACACTTTTCTCGAATTGCTGGGCTGCGGCCAAATTATGGCCCTTCCAGCGACGTATACTTTGAGCAGCCTACCTATTTGGTCAGCTGCCGCATGGCTGGTCGGACATCAACGGCAGCGGCCATGGGACAACCGGTACTGTGGGATAGTCTTGAGACACTGGACAGGGTGGCGAAGTTAGCGCCCTGAGACGAACGGCTGACGGGCGACGCTGGCTCCGAGGGGCATCTCACGATGCTTTGGAACGTGTCTGAAGGCCTGGCTTAGGATAATGCTGGGCTCTACTTCACCAAGGGGCATTCAAAAAGCGAAATATGTAAGCAGCACGGTTAACCTCGCAACCCACTTCCCAGGAAGAAGACGTAGTAAGAAATCGCGCCGACTGTGGACACGTGAAGTCTCCGCCTCGCCGAGCATCTTGCACTCGGCGGTGAACCGCTCGCAGTGTACAGAAGCGCGGACTATTTCCATCGCGCCCTGCATTAATAGGGCGGACAGGACTCGAAGGTATACTTTCGATGACTTCAACGGATTGAAGTGACCCAATGTCGAATCTCGCCATCAGCTCGCTTCCGCAGGTACAGGCACGTGCGCATCTCATCGCCGACCGGATTGACCTCAAGAATTTCAAAATCACCGATTCGCTCGCCACGACACCGCTGACGGTAACGGTCGCGGGCTCCGACGGCGTCGCCGTTCTTTTCAGATACGGCGTCGTCGTGTTTTTTGGTGTGTCGCTTGATGATGAACAACGGTTTCTCTCCTCGTTAGCCCCGTTGCTGCACAACGCGTACGGGCGACCTCAGCTTGAAGAAATTGCCATCCAGAGCGGCAAAACGAACGTTGGTGTGCAGGGTGGTGCGGTCTGGCTCGATGCGCTGACGTTGGAAAAGGCTCAGGTGATAGCGGACAGCCTCAGCAAAAGCCTTGTGCTGTCGATGTATGAAGACAAGACCGCGAGCGAGTTCGATAGCATTATTCCGTTGGCATCGGAACTGGCGAGAACAGGAAAGGTGAGCGCGGACGCCAAGACGCTGCTCTCAAAAATCGGCGGGATGCTCCTCATCGAACACCGCATGGTTGGTCGGGCCGAAATCGGCGACAAGCCGGAGACCCTTTGGGAACACCCGGAGCTCGGCGGCCTTTACGCACTATTGGAGGACGAATACGAGCTGCACGAGCGGCAAGCCGCGCTTGAACGCAAGTTGCAGTTGATTTCGGGAACTGCGCAAACCTTGGCCGAAATCGTGGACACCAAACACGTTCACCGCCTCGAATGGTATGTGATAGGGCTTATTGCACTTGAAATCGTGATTGGTTTGGCGGACCTGGCGCATAAGTTTTTTTTCTGAGTGCTTCCGCCTGCACGGCCGTCGTGCTGCCCCGAGAACCTTAGTTCGGGCCGTGACAGTAAAGGCTTGAGTCAACACGTGTGCGGCTACTACTCACGCGAGGTCACACTCGATTGACAGAGACGCTGCCACCTGAAGAGGTTGCTCCTGATGTAACTGAGTATCGTCGACGCTTCTCGACGCTGCATTTCTTTCGGTAAGGCGGTTTTCATAGGGCGTCGCGCCCAACGCGTGGGGCTTTATTGAATTAAGCTGTGTGACGCCAGCGAGCGACGCTAACGCACTCCGGAGACCATCTGGCACGCCAACTCTAGTCGCCTCGACGCATCGGCCTCAACTACACACGGCAGTGACACCGCTCTGACCTGACCAAGAAGGCGACGACATGTGAGTAATTTGACCGTCAGGCTACAAGCTTCTCGTTGGAGTTATGCTACGTGACGTCACGGTCGCGAACCGCCTAGCCTTGAACGCGAGGTATATATGGTCCAAACAGAGAAGGAGAAGATGCTGGCGGGCGAGTTGTACACGGCCAATTCGCCGGAGATACAGGCTGACCAGGCTGAGGCCCGGGCGTGGCTGCAGCGGTTCAACGCAAACATCGACATGCCGCTTGCCGAGCGATACCAACTGTTGAAAGGCCGGTTCGCCAATGTCGGAGCGGACTCGATGGTTCGTCCGCCGTTTTTCTGTGACTACGGATACAACATAACGCTGGGGGCTGGCGTATTTCTGAATTGCGGCTGCACTATCCTCGACGTCGTGGCAGTGGAAATCGGCGATATGACGCAAATTGCCACGGGCGTGCAGATTCTGACCGCTGACCATCCGCGCGACCCAGCGGTCCGAGCAGGTGGCTTGGAATTCGGTCGTCCCATTCGGATTGGACGGAACGTTTGGATAGGCGCGGGCGCCATCATTCTTCCGGGAGTCACAATCGGTGACGACGCATTGATTGGGGCCGGCAGCATCGTTACTCGCGACGTTCCGGCAGGGACGACGGCGGTAGGTAATCCGGCTCGAATTCGTATTGGCGGAACATGATGAATCGCGAGTTGACAACAGACGGACAAGCCGTAACCCGCCATCGAAGGCGCGTTTGTTCGTTGAGGTCCTGTTCTGAAGTGGGCTTCAGTTTCGCCTGAATGCGAGACGCGCCCAGGTGACACCTTGGTTTCGATTCGACTCTTGGATGGAACCGGTCGTGTCGATGTACACACAACGTAGGCCGCAATCTGCAGCTAGCTGCACGGTATCCTCGTCTGCTACCTCGAACATGCGACGTCCCGCGGGGACCGGGCCATGCCGTATCGTCATCAGGACATGACCGCCGCAAAGTAAAAGTGAACTCAATTGGCGCATCGCGTGCACGCGCTCCGACGTATCAAGGTGCATCCATACGGCCGTCAGCATGGCCACGTCGAACGCGAGATTCATCGAACGCACCACGTTGAGGTCTGGAAGACTGTCGTCGACCCACTCGATTCGACTGGACCTATGGCGTGTTGAGCAGAAGTTGCGAAGCTCATCCACGGGCTCGACCGCAACAACGCTGTGGCCCATCTCAGCTAGCGCTGCCGCGTCTCTGCCGCTGCCGGCTCCGACGTCGAGAATTAGCGCGGGCGCTTCTGGAAGGAGGCTTGCCACGTCGCTATGAAGGTCGGCAAACGACATGCGTTCCGACTGTTCAATCATTTGAGCGGCATTTTCCGCGTAGCCTGCAGTGCCTGCGACATCGTCCGACATAGATTCTCCGGATTTTGGGAGCACGTTTCGCCTTCCACGCAAAAGCATCCTCGATAGGGCCTCGACGGCGCAACACCGAAATGGGTCGATGTGCCAACGTAAAACCCACGATGCGGGCGCATGTCCCGAGATGCGGGTTATTCCGAGCTTCTTCAATTCAAACTCCAAGTTAGGATAGGTCCTGAGGCATGTACCTAGAGCCCGACTTTCTCTTTGATGCAAACAAATGCAATGAGCGACGAACTGAGCGACGACAAGTCCAATTCGATTCAGGTGATAGCGAGGGCAGCCAGGATTTTGAACGTCCTGAGCGACGAGCCGGGAGGTATGCGTTTGGCCGAGATTTCGCGGATAGTCAATCTTCCGCGTTCAACGGTTCAGCGTATTGTTTCGGCCCTGTGCCAAGAAGAACTCGTCCAGGCTGACCGTGGCGAGGGTGTGAGGCTGGGTCCTGCTCTAATGCGGATGATTGGACGAGTCCACACCGACGTCGTTGCGATAACGAGGCCTCATCTCGAACTGCTCTCAAAACAACTGCGGGAGACAGTCGTCCTCTGCCGCATGAGTGGCCGGCGTCTAGCCTACGTTCATGCCGTTGTCGCGGAACACGTTTTGAGGGTAACGCCAGGAGTGGGCGGCGACCTTCCACTTCATTGCACAAGTGGCGGCCGCGCACTATTGGCTCTGCACCCAGAGGTCGATGATGAATTTCTGC
>NZ_JACSUE010000029.1:33652-39668 GCF_014384845.1 Caballeronia sp. EK | reverse complement strand
ATACCGTTGTCGCGGAACACGTTTTGAGGGTAACGCCAGGAGTGGGCGGCGACCTTCCACTTCATTGCACAAGTGGCGGCCGCGCACTATTGGCTCTGCACCCAGAGGTCGATGATGAATTTCTGCTCGGCGCAGATTTGGAAAAGATGACGGAGGCTACGGTGACCGATGCCGCCGAGTTTAGGCGCATCGTAGCTGAAACTCGCGAAGCCGGATTCGGCTGGGAGTCGGAGGAATCAATGGCAGGCGTTTCGTCCATGGCCGTCGCAATCGATACGGTCCACGGTCAATATGCTGTAGCGATTGTGGCTCCCACAGCCCGTGCTCTTCCTCAAAAGCAGGAAATGGCCGAACGCTTGCTCAAACTAAAAGCCGACTTGCAGGTCGAGCTAGGCGGTAGCGACACCGCTAACTGATTCAGTTAAGCGTGGGCAGATAGCCGGCCCATGTGCCACGTAACATTAGTACACCTATTTTCTTGTATGTTCTCGTTCGAGGTGATACGGGCGAGACCGAGAACACGCTATTCGTAGCACTTGTTCGATGCGGATGTCACCTGTGCGACCCGCAGTCAATTTTCGGAGACTGATTATGCAAAACACTGCCACTATGCACGCGATGCGATTACACGAACCCGGTGGAAGCTTTCGGCTCGACGAGATTGCAAGGCCGCGAGTTGAACGAGCGACCGATGTGGTCGTGCAAGTGAAAGCATCGGGAATCGTTCCAAACCTGCGCAATGTCATGCGCAGCTACGGCGAACGCGCCTACCTCACTGTGCCGGATTTGCCGGCAATTTACGGACTAGACACCGCAGGGGTCGTCGTGGAGATTGGCAGCGATGTCACGGGCTTTGCCGTCGGCGACCGCGTGTATATCAATCCAGGACGCTCGTGTGGTACGTGTCACGCCTGTCGGATTGGGGACCGAATCAGCTGCCAAGCCTTCACGTTTCAAGGGTACTTTGGTTTCGGCCCGCGTTCGAAGGAAATCTACCGGCGTTATCCATACGGTGGCCTGTGCCAGTATGCAACGGCTCCCGCCGACGGGTTGGTGAAATTGCCAGAACAGGTCAGCTTCGAGCAAGCCGCACGCTTCGGTTACCTAGGGACGGCGTATTCAGGCTTGCGGAAGGCAGGCGTGGCCGCAGGGCGGACGCTGTTGATTTGCGGAGGCACCGGCACGCTCGGGCTTTGCGCCGTTCAAATTGCTCGCGCAATGGGCGCCACGAAGATTCTTTGCGTCGCGCGCAACGAAGCAAACCTTGCTCGTGTGCGAGCGTTGGACCCAACGAGAATTCGCACTTTCTCGTACGGCTCTGGAACATTAAAGGACTGGATACTTGCAGAGACCGAAGGGACCGGGGTTGACGCAGTGGTAGACGCCATCGGTCCTGGTGCGTCGCACCAAATCACGCTTGACTGCATCTCTTCACTGCGACGCGGCGGAAGTCTGGTTGAGATTGGCGCGATGTCTGACCCGATGCCGGTCAACATGCACGAACTCATGTGTGCACGGGTAAGCCTCATCGGCTCGCTTTGGTTTTCGGTGGCGGAAGGCCAGGACTTGGCGGCCATGGTCGCCGCGGGCACGCTGGACCTCAGCGTATTTGAGCACCACACCTACGCTCTTGACCAGGCCAATGAGGCTCTTGCTGACGCAGAACGTCGTGTAGGCGGATTTGTGAACGTCGTAATCTCTCAGTAAGCAGCTCGGATAGCGATGCGGGGCTCATCGCTCCGACGCAGTGTTTCGTTGGTGTTCAGTCTCACCCATTTGCACTACAGAACCGACTGAGACATCCCGTTGAATAACTGGTATAGGCGGATTGCATAACTGAAGCAATCAAGCCTGCGGTACCTTAATCTCGACGGAGTTATGCGAAGCGTTCGGCCAGCCTGTTGTTTTCAGTTGTTTGAATGGCTGATAGAAACGGTTGGTCGTCTCGCCCAGCAACGTCTGTATTCACGGGCGTGTTTCGAAGCGAAGCTGAAGAACCTCGCTATTCAATCAGTTGTACATATAATATTCAACGGAGACGATGTATGAAAACCATGCGTGCTGCGCGTTTGCATAAGGTCGGAGACCCTTTTCGTGTCGATGAAATCCCTGTTCCCGAGCCCCGTCCAACGGATGTCCTCGTCAAGGTTCAGGCATGTGGCGTAGTCCCGAATCTGCATAACGTTGTCGCTCACTATCCTGAATGGTTCCCTTTCCTCCCTCTGCCCAAGCTGCCGGCAATCTACGGTCTTGACGCGGCTGGTGTCGTTGAACAAGTCGGCAGCCACGTCGTAGGCGTAAAGCCCGGCGACCGCGTATACGTCAACCCGGGTCTTTCTTGTGGCAGCTGCCCGGCATGCCGTAGACGCGACAACACAAACTGTCCGGCATATACGTTCCAGGGCTATTTCGGATTCGGCACCGGCTCACAACGCCTCTTCGAGGATTACCCCTACGGTGGCTTCGGCGAATATCTGACTGCGCCGGCGACCAATCTGGTGCAGCTCCCGGAGTCGATTTCCTTCGAACAAGGAGCACGCTTCGGTTACATCGGTACGGCTTATGCCGGACTGCGTCGGGCTTCGCTCGAGGCAGGGCAGACTCTTGTCATTGACGGTGCCACCGGTACGCTCGGGTTGGGCGGGACCCTCTGCGCCCTTGGCATGGGCGCACGAAAGATTTTCGCGACCGGTCGGAACCGGGAACTCCTGGCTCAATTGAAAGAGCTCGCACCGGAACGAATCCACCCCGTGCCACTCGGGGAGCGTCCCGTACACGACGTTGTGATGGAGGCAACGGACGGATTCGGCGTCGATGCCGTGCTGCAATGCCTCGGACCGAATGCACCGGTGTCGAACGTACTGGATTCCTTCTCTGCGATGCGACGCGGCGGAAAAATGGTCTCGGTCGGCGGGGTGTCGGACCCGATTCCGCTAGAGCCATTCCCGCTCATGTGCCAACAAAAGTCGCTCATCGGCTCGCTCTGGTTCACGCCGGCCGAAGGCGAGAATATGGCTGCCATGGCCGATTCGGGCACCCTCGACCTTTCCGTGTTCGAACATGAAGTTTTCCCGCTCGAACAAATCAACGAGGCACTGGAGGCGGTCAACCACCGGCATGGTGGCTTCACGAACGTCGTCATAAATCCGACGCTGGTTTGAGCCGGAGGCCAAAATGACTCGACGTGTCGTAACTGGCCGCGACGGAAGTGGCGCCTCGACCTTCGCTAGTGACGGTCCCGCGCCGTGGTGCGCGTCTTTCGCTTCTGTGCCCGGATTCGAAGTTTCAATGCTTTGGGCGACGGGCGGAACTGTCGCCCCTTCCATCGAGCATCTTGAGGAATCGGGAAAGTGGCCAGAATCTTGGGTACCAGCGGCCGATGAAAGTCGCGTACTGCTCGTCACGTTCCCGCCCGACGCCGTCTTCGCTTCAGACGGTTTCGATGGCATGGCGGCACATCGCGAGCAGATGGAGAAATTGCCGGGTCTTGCCGAGGCGTTTGAGGCCGACAACCCTGGCATGCACACGACTCAGACGCTCGATTACGGTGTTGTCCTTTCAGGCGAAATCCACCTCGAGTTGGATAACGGTCAGATGCGAAAGCTGAAACCAAAAGACTTCGTCGTGCAACGTGCCACGCGCCACGCTTGGCGCAACCTCAGCGCAGAGCCAGCAACCGTTTTGTTCGTGCTCTTGGGCTCGAAGTAACGAAAGCTAAGGGACGAGCCTCACGGACCTCGCTGTCCGTGAGGCGGTCGTCTGCCGTCGCGCCCGCGCAATCCCAACCAGTCAAAACCACGCCCAGCTCTTGGAGTTCGGGCAAAGGCACCCGTGTGCCCAAATAAGGAACGAGCATGAACAAAAAACTGCTCACCGTCGCGCTTGCGGCAATCCCGCTTCAGAGCTACGCCCAGAGTTCGGTCACGCTTTTTGGGCTGCTCGACGAAGGCGTAACCTATGTCAGTAATGCTAGTGGCCACTCTCTCGTGCAGATGGCCTCGGGCATTCAGGCTCCGAATCTTCTGGGCATCCGCGGCACTGAAGACCTCGGAGGAGGTCTTCAAGCGTTCTTCGTGATGGACTCAATGCCTGACATCAATACCGGGAAGCAGAACGGCGGCGCCTTCACCGGCCGAGAGTCCTACGTTGGTATCGCGTCGCCGTACGGGACGCTGACGCTGGGCCGCCAGTTCGACTATATGTTCGACAATCTCTCGATTGCGCGCTGGGGACATCAGATTCCTTATGTCAGCCTCTACCAGCTGCCCGGCGGACCATTTGCCAAGCTCGGAGCTCCGCTTGGCACTTTTGACTATACTCGCATCGCAGGCGGTGAAGCGACACCGAACGCCATCAAATATACGTCGAAGACATACGCAGGCTTCGACTTCGGCGCGATGTACGGCTTTAGCAATATCGCCGGACAGACCGGCAGCAATAACTTGATGAGTTTCGGTGCCAATTACAATAATGGACCGTTACGCCTGAATGCGGCCTATACGTATTCGAAGGAAGACGGCATTGATGATGGGCATCATGGCATTCGGAACTACGGGTTCGGTGGTCGCTATGACTTCGGTATGCTTGCCTTGGACGTGCTTTATACGAACACGCGCAATACATTCACGAATGGCCATGTCGACAGCTACGAAGCAGGCTGGTTGGTTAAGTTTGCGCCCGACACTTTCCTCTACGCGAACTACATCTACGCGAAGGGTAACGACCAGCTGGACAACAGCCACTCCAATCAGGGCGGACTGACCTTCGACTACTTGCTGTCCAAACGCACCGACGTCTACGTGAACGCAATCTACCAACGGGCTAGCGGGGCCGGTGCAGTGGCCTCAGTCAACGGCACATTTGCCACTTCGTCCAGCCAGAATCAAACCGTACTTCGATTGGGTATGCGCACCTTGTTCTAACTTTTTCGCGGCTGGTCGATTCCCTGAAACATCGGCCAGCCGGTAATCGTTGGGTACGAGACCCTCGCTCTTACGTTTCTTCGTAAAACTCGATGGAGGGCGCCTCCGCTGTCTTCTTGAGTCTTTCCGCGCCAAGCCAGATACCACTTTCCACGATTTCGTTGACGACCTGAAGCACCAGCCGCTGGCCTTCACGGACCGCTTGTGAGTGCGACCGCGCTGTGTTCTCGCACAGAGCCCAAGTCATGAATGCGCCACGAATGGGACTCCAGGAAAGCGACTCTTCCCAGTAGGGGTTGCCGCTGACCGCACAACATGGAGTAATCGTATCGGCCACCCCCTGGCGCGCAAGTTCCATCGACAAGTGCATCGCATCGATTTCGAAGAGCGTCTTGAATTCGAAGCCTCGACGCGACATCGAATTCTCAATCGTTGTGCGGATGACGTTCGGCCTTCCAGGCAGGGCTAGCTGGAGGTTGTCCAGCTTCAACAAGGCGACCGGCTTGTCCGGTTGCAGTTCATCTGCCTTTTTACCGACGAGTATGAGCGGCTCCCGAATGAGCGGCGTGTGGGCATATCCCTGCGGCGGTGAACCCTCGAACGGCACGATTGCGAGGTCCAGCATGCCAGAGTGCATCACTTCCCGCAGTTCATGACTTGCGCCTTCATGCACGCGCAGGGAAACACCAGGGTACTCGGCGACCAAACGGGGTATGAACTTCGAGGTGAAAAGATACCGCCATGACGGTGCGACACCAATCGAAAGCTGTCCTGCGGCGCGGTCGCCAACCTGTTCGACGAGCTTGGTCAATTGGCGAAGTATCGGGCGAGCGCGTTCAAGCAGTAACGTTCCTGCTTCCGTGAGCAGCACCCCGCCTTGCGTTCGAGTAAACAGCTTGGCTCGGACCTGGTGCTCGAGAAGTGCAATGTGTCGCGATAGCGCTGGCTGGGAAAGCCTGAGGTCCGTCGCCGCTTTGTTGATGCTTCCAAGCTCGGCAACTCGCAAGAAATACTCAATCAGACGCGAGTCCACGTTTGTCTCCGTTAGGCCCATTGTGACCAACCTTGGGCCATGTTATCCACTAAACGATTAT
>NZ_JACSUE010000029.1:0-33554 GCF_014384845.1 Caballeronia sp. EK | reverse complement strand
TGGTCCGAGCCCCGCTGGCCCCCGAATAGGGGTTTGCCCGAATCAAAAGGCTGGAGTGAATTCCCGGATGGAGCTCAACGTAACTATCTGAATATAAGCAGGTATCGGCCCAAATATAAGGGAAAACGCGGATAACCGAATTTCGGATGGACCTTATAGAAAAGTCGCATTATTCGGATAACAAGCGTCTCGCTACTATTTCTTCAACGTCTTCGAGCACACCGCCACATCAGGCAAGCGCTCGAACAGCCAACCATCGAGTTGGCGTGGTTACAGACATGAACAAGGAGACGAGTCGTGACATTGGCTGTGCTGTGTGCATCTCACACTCCGTTGATGAAGGACGGAATCGCTGACGATGAAGTTCGCTCCAGCGTTAAACAGGGTTTCGAATCCCTCGCGAAGCGGGCGGAAGCCTTCGCGCCAGACCTTCTCATTCAGTTTGCTCCAGACCATTTCAACGGCTTCTTCTATGAGGTCATGCCCAGCTTCTGCGTTGGTATTAACGCGACTTCCCTCGGCGACTGGGACACATCGACGGGTCCACTTCCCGTTGTTTCCGACGACGCGCTTCAGCTGAGCGAGATGCTCCTCCATGAGGGTGTGGACGTCGCGGTTTCATATCGCATGGAGGTCGACCACGGCTTCGTGCAAATCTGGGAACGCATGTTTGGGAATTTCAGTCGCTTCCCGACGATTCCGATTTTCATCAACTGCGCCGCGCCTCCGTTGCCTACGTTTAAGCGGGCCCGGTTGCTCGGCGAGGCAGTCGGCCGCTGGGCTGCGGCATCCGGCAAGCGGGTTTTGATTTCAGCGTCTGGTGGCCTCTCCCATGACCCACCCACGCCAAGCATCCTCACTGCACCGCACGAGGTCAAAGAGCGCCTCATCAGCGGTCGACATCCGTCCGAGGAAGTTCAGCGTGCTCGGGTTGAGCGTGTGTTGGCAGCGGGGGCCCGTGCCGTGAATGGCACGCCCGAGATACTGCCTGTCGACCCAGACTGGGACGCCGCATTCATCAAGAAGCTCCAGAGCGGAGACCTTGAGGCGTTCGACTCAATTGCCACGAAAGACGTCCGAGCAAAAGCTGGACGTGGTGGTCCCGAGGTTCTCGCATGGGTTGCGGCTTTTGCCGCGCTCTCCACGCAGGGCAAATATCAGGCTGACCTCGTTTATTACGAGGCCATCCAGGGATGGATTGCGGGCATGGCAATGATGTTCGCAGAACCGAAAGCAGACCGCGCATAGCGCGAGCACATATTCAGGAGATTACGACATGGGCATTCGTACAGGTCAGCAGTTCATCGACGGATTGAAGAACAGTCCGCGTGACGTCTGGGTTCGTGGAGAGCGCGTCACTGACGTCACGACGCACCCAGCGTTCAAGGGAGCAGTTGAGCAACTTGCGGCGCTCTACGACACCCAGCACGACCCGGAACTGCAAGACAAGGTGACCTATGTCGTCCCGGAAACGGGAGAGCGCGCAGGTTTGGCGTTCATGCCCGCGAGGTCTGCGGACGACCTGCGCAAACGCCGCGAGGCTTACCGCCTCTGGGCAGAGACCAACTTCGGCCTGATGGGTCGCTCGCCGGACTTCATGAACGTCACGCTGTTGGCGTTCTGGGAAGCACATAAGGATTTTGCGAAGGGCGGCGAGCAGTTCGGCGAAAACATCGTGAAGTATTACGAGTACATTCGCGACAACGACCTGTTTTTGAGCCACGCGCTGATTACGCCGCAAAACGACCGCTCGAAGCAATCCTCCGAGCAGGCCAGCATGCACCTACGCGTAGTGAAGGAAGCCGAGGACGGTATCTACGTGAGCGGCGCGCGCATGATTGCGACGCTCGGCCCAGTATCGGACGAGATGATTATGTACAACCTGCCGCAGTTCAAGGCAGGCGATGAAGACCACGCACTCATCTTCGCCGTCCCGACGGACATCAAGGGGTTGCGCCAGATTGCTCGAGACCCGTACTACGTCGAGCACCACGATAGTTACGACCACCCGCTGTCTACGCGATTTGAAGAGAACGACTCTCTTCTCATTTTCGACAACGTGTTTGTCCCTTGGGAACGTGTCTTCTGCTATCGCCAGGTCGAGTTATCGAATCAGCTCTACTCGCACACGGCACTGCGCAACCACACTGCGCATCAGACGAATACGCGTGCCCTCGTCAAGATGCAGTTCTCGGTGGGTCTCGCTATCGCAGTTGCGAAGTCCATCAAAGCCGACCAGTTCTTGCACGTGCAACAGATGCTAGGCGAGTTGCTCGGCTACGTCGAGCAGGTGAAGAGTGCGCTCGTGCGCTCGGAATATGAAGCGGAGCCGTCCGACGTTGGCACGGTGCGTCCTTCGCTTGCGCCGCTGCAAGCCATTCGCACGATGCTGCCGTTCGCGTACCCGCGAGTCGTCGAGGTGCTTCAGACCATCGGTGCTGGTGGCTTCATGCTGATGCCGAGCGGTGCCGACTTCCGCGCACCCGAACTCGCTGATGACATGGCGCTGTATTACCAAGGCGCCGGCGGCATGCCGTCGGTCGAGCGTGTGAAGCTCTTCAAACTCGCCTGGGACCTGGCCGGCGAGGCGTTTGGTCAACGTCTGGTGCAGTACGAGCGCTACTACGCCGGCGACCCGGTCCGCAATCTCGCAATGAACTACTTCGCGGGTAGCCGTGATTCTGACATGCAGCGCCTCGTCGACAAAGCTCTCGGACTGGCAGGCGACCCCGCAGAGACGTCCGATGAACAGGCGCCATCAAGCGCTGAGCTCGAAGTCGAAGTGAACTGACTTCGAATCGGCCGGCACACGCCGGCGCGATACAGGAGAAAACCATGTCGGAATCCAGCAATCAGGCGGGCGTGCTGAGTCTCACGGAGGCGGACGGCACTGCGTTCCGCCACGCGCTCGGGCACTTTGCGACGGGCATTACCGTGATGTCGACGCGAGACGTAGATGGAAGGCCCTACGGCGCAACGGTCAGTTCGTTTTCATCGTTGTCGCTTGACCCGCCGCTCATTCAATGGAGCCTGACGACTCGTTCGTTTTCGTATCCCATCTTCAGCCAGGCCAGTCACTTCGCGGTGAACATTCTGGCGTCAGACCAAGAAGAAGTCTCGCGTACGTTTTGTCGGCCTGTTGACCGCTTCGCGCTTGTCGAGTCCTACGAAGGTGTCGAGCGCTTGCCTCTCGTGTCTGGATGCCTCGGCTGGATTGAATGCAGTTTGGAGCGGCAAGTCGAAGCCGGCGACCACACGATTTTTATTGGTCGCGTGCTCAACGCACGAGTGTCGAATAAGTCGCCGTTACTTCATTGGCGCGGTGCATACCACCCGCTCGAAGTGGACGAAGTGTCCTGAGCCGTAGCGAATTTCACGAAGGAACATCATGTCTGACGCAACTCTTGAGCAGCCCGTCGCTGGTGCTGCAGACGTAGAAGCTCTTGCGGCGGAACTCCGCCGATGCTTCGAAACTGGTGAGACCGTTGCACCGCTGCGTGACCGTGTCGCAAACAACGACGTCGATACCGCCTACGCCATCCAAAACGCTAACACGCGTTTCTACGAGTCTCACGGGCGTCGCCTCGTCGGACGAAAAATTGGCCTGACGTCGAAGGTTGTTCAAGCGCAACTCGGCGTCGACCAACCGGATTTCGGCATGCTGTTTGCCGACATGGCGGCCGGCGAAGGCGAGCCGATTGAAGTCAGTCGGCTTCACCAGCCGAAGGTGGAGGCAGAGGTTGCCCTCATTTTGGGCGAAGACCTCAATCTTGAATCGCCGACGGTGGCTGACCTTATTCGCGCCACGCAGTATGTAGTTCCGGCTCTCGAGATTGTCGGCAGCCGCGTTTCTAAATGGGACATTCGCATCTTTGACACTGTCGCGGACAACGCTTCATCCGGGATGTATGTGCTCGGAGGACCTGCGCGTCGAATCGAAAGCCTGGACCTGCGTGGCCTCCAAATGACGATGACGCGCGAGCGCGCGGAAGACGGTTCAAGCACTGGTCCAAATATCGTCTCGACCGGCAGTGGCGCTGCATGCCTCGGCCACCCTCTCAATGCAGCAGTGTGGCTCGCGGGCGAAGTCGCTCGTCGTGGGCGCCCGCTGAAAGCCGGTGATGTCGTGCTTACCGGCGCCCTGGGGCCCATGGTTCCAGTTACCGCCGGCGACACCTTTGTCGCCCAGATGTCGGGACTCGGCGAAGTCACGGCGAAATTCGTTTAACGAGGTTTGCTCATGTCTAAAACCAAAGTAGCCATCATCGGTTCCGGCAACATCGGCACTGATTTGATGATTAAAGTTCTTCGCCTTTCCGACGTGCTCGAAATGGGCGCTTTCGTCGGTATTGACCCAGAGTCGGACGGCCTGAAGCGTGCCGCGCGCATGGGGGTTCCGACTACCGCTGAAGGCATCGACGGCCTCGTGAAGATGCCGAACTTCAATGAGATTCAGGTCGTATTCGACGCGACCTCCGCAGGCGCCCACAAAAAGCATGACGCAATCTTGCAAGCACACGGCAAGCGCGTTATCGATTTGACGCCTGCTGCCATCGGCCCCTACACGGTCCCGTGCGTGAACGGTGAGGCCAATCTCGACGCGCCTAATGTCAACATGGTGACGTGCGGCGGCCAAGCAACAATTCCTATCGTTGCCGCAGTCAGCGCCGTCGCGACGCTTCATTACGCGGAAATCGTCGCTTCCATTTCTTCGCGCTCAGCGGGCCCGGGCACGCGCGCGAACATCGACGAATTCACCGAAACAACCTCGCAGGCAATCGAGCGCGTGGGTGGTGCGAAGCGCGGTAAGGCAGTCATCGTCCTGAATCCTGCCGAGCCGCCGCTCATCATGCGCGACACCGTCTATTGTCTCTGCGAAGGCGCGGACGAAGACACGATTGAAGCGTCGATTCAAGCCACGGTCGAAAAGGTGCGCGCATACGTGCCGGGTTATCGCCTGAAGCAGCGCGTTCAATTCCACCGTTACACGAAGGACAACCCGCTCTTCATTCCCGAGATGGACCAGACCTTCATCGGCATGAAAGTGACGGTCTTCCTTGAAGTCGAAGGCGCTGCCCATTACCTGCCGGCTTACGCGGGCAATCTCGACATCATGACCTCCGCGGCAATGTCGACCGCGGAGCGCATCGTGCGCCGTCAGACGCATGAAAACAGCAAAGCGGAGGCGCTGTGAGCAACGATACCAATACCAAGCTGTATATCCAGGACGTGACGTTGCGCGATGGCATGCATGCCATTCGCCATCAATACAGCCTAGACCACGTTCGCACAATCGCGAAGGCTCTGGACTTGGCAAAAGTCGACGCCATCGAGGTTGCGCATGGCGATGGGCTCTCAGGCTCCAGCTTCAACTACGGCTTTGGTTCCAACACGGATTGGGCATGGATTGAAGCGGTCGCGGAAGTCATTTCGCACGCCAAGCTCACGACCCTGCTGATTCCCGGAATCGGCACCGCTCATGACCTGAAGCACGCATACGAAATCGGCGTTCGTTCGGTCCGGGTCGCGACGCACTGCACTGAGGCGGACGTGTCAAAGCAGCACATCGAATACGCGCGCTCCTTGGGCATGGACGTCTCCGGGTTCCTCATGATGTCGCACATGGTGGCTCCGGAAAAGCTGGCAGAGCAGGCGAAGCTGATGGAGTCGTATGGCGCCCATTGCGTCTATGTCACGGACTCGGGCGGCGCAATGACTATGGACGACACGGCCGCTCGCTTCCAGGCATACGACAAGTTGCTGAAGCCCGAAACCCAGCGTGGCATCCACGCACACCACAACCTGTCGCTCGGCGTCGCCAACTCTATCGTTGCCGTCCAGAACGGAGCGATTCGCGTCGACGCGAGCCTGACGGGCATGGGTGCGGGCGCCGGCAACGCTCCGCTGGAAGTGTTCATTGCGGCAGCCGACGCTCATGGCTGGAATCACGGCACGGACCTCTATGGCCTCATGGATGCCGCCGAGGAACTGGTGCGTCCGCTTCAGGACCGCCCGGTTCGTGTGGACCGCGAAACCCTCAGCTTGGGCTATGCCGGTGTGTACTCGAGCTTCCTCCGCCACGCCGAAGCGGCCGCCAAAGAATACGGCCTCGATACTCGCACCATCCTGATTGAGCTCGGCAAGCGAAAGATGGTTGGCGGTCAAGAAGACATGATTGTCGACGTTGCACTTGACCTCGTGCGCCAAAAGCAAGAAGCCGCCGCCTGAGCGGTCATGCAGTGAAAGGAACGCCTGGCCTAGTGAGGCCAGGCGCAAGGATAAGGACAACAAGAACTAAAGATACCTGTTTGGAGGAAGACATGAGCAGCACACTGAGTCCCAAATACGAGCCCGATGGCGTAAAGCGCAGGGCCTACCGAAAAATCTGGTGGCACATCATTCCGTTGCTTTTTGTTTGCTACGGAGTCGCGTTCATCGACCGCATCAACATCGGGTTTACGAAGCTGCAGATGAGTGAAACTCTGCACATCAATGCCACTTGGTACGGCATCGCGGCGGGAGCGTTCTTCATCACCTATGCACTCTGCGAAATTCCGAGCAATCTGTTCCTGGCCAAGTGGGGCGCGCGCAAGACCTTTGTTCGCATCATGTTCCTATGGGGACTGGCGACCGCCGCAACGGCTTTTATCTCGAGCGTCGGGCATCTCATCACGCTGCGGTTGCTGGTCGGTGCGTTTGAAGCTGGATTCCTGCCCGGCATCGTCCTGTACCTCACGTACTGGTTTCCGGCGGCCATGCGTGCACGCGTTACAGCGGTCATCTTCGTCGCGAACGCTGCTGCGGGCGCCATTGCTGCGCCGATTACAGGCTGGATTCTCTCTGGACTGAACGGTTTCTTGGGTCTGGCCGGCTGGAAATGGGTATTCATTGTTGAAGGTCTGCCGGCATGCGTTCTGGGCGTCATCACTTTCATTGTTCTGCGCGACCGGCCGGACGACGCCGAGTGGCTCAGCGACGAAGAGAAAGCGGCGGTCAAGTCTGACCTGGCATCGGAAGTGACGGTGCAGGCCGACCATTCGGCAGGTCTTGTCCGTCAGATTCTGGCAAACCCACTCAACTATCTGGTCGCTTTCCTTTTCTTTACTGCTATCTGCAGCAACTATCTGCTGTTCTTCTGGCTCCCGACGATTGTCAAGGAGAGCGGCGTCGCATCGATGGTCAACATCGGTCTGCTCACGGCGATTCCGCTTGGCATGGGTTTCGTTGGCGCCGTCGTACTCAGCTGGAGTTCCGACAAGCTGAAGGAGCGCCGCTGGCACCTTGCACTCTGCTTCTGCTTAATTGCCCTCGGACTGATTGCAGCGATGTCAACTCAGAATCTCGTTCTGATGCTGATGGCTTTCGCCGTAACGAGCTTCGCGACCGGCGCGAGCGGCCCACTGATTTGGTCCATTCCTCCGGGATATCTCAGCCAGAAGGCAGCACCCGTAGCGTTGGCGTTCATCAGCACTCTCGGAAACATCGGTGCCTTCGCGAGCCCTCCTTTGCTCGGCTACATCAAGACCGTGACGGGAAGTCTCTACGGAGGCGTGATTGCAATCGCTGCCTTGTCAGCAGTTGGTGCCCTCTGCATTGCCTTCGCCTTCCCTGAGCGCGCTGTGCGAGTGCGAGACAAACACCTTGATGGGCTTGGACAGGCCTGATGTCAGGACGTTGCCGAAGTCCGGCAACGCAATCCAACTTCGACTCAAGCTGAAGACGGCACATCCGCTCTGTAAGCGTGCGTGCAACCAGTGGCAAGTGGCCATGGATGCCGGTTAAAGAACTTTTAGGACAGAAAGAGACTATGGACACCTCCACTGATTTCGATACCGACGTTGTTGTCGTTGGCTCCGGCCCGATGGGCGCGACGACCGCTTTGGCCTTAGCGACCTACGGCATCCGCTCGCACATTATTTCCCGCTGGAACTGGTTGGCTGATACCCCCCGCGCTCATATCACCAACCAGCGCACGATGGAGGTCTACCGCGACCTTGGCATTGAAGAGGACGTGTCTCGAAATTCGACGCCATGGGACCAGATGGGCGACAGCCTCTTCACCACGTCGCTGGCAGGCGAGGAACTCATCCGCCACCGCGCCTGGGGAACTGGAGAGGAGCGCCACGGTGACTACGTCAAAGGTAGTCCGTGTCCGCTGGTCGACATCACCCAGCCGAACATGGAGCCTATCCTGCTTAACAATGCTGCAAAGCGAGGCGCAGTGTTCTCGTCAAACACCGAGTACCTGAGTCACACCCAAGACTCTGACGGTGTAACCGTGCAGCTCGAGGACCGGCTCACTGGTCGGCAATACTCGATGCGGGCGAAGTATTTGGTCGGTGCTGACGGTGCGCGCTCTAAGGTGCTAGAAGAGCTGGACCTGAAAGTTGAAGGCGAGATGGCGCGTGCCGGCACGGCGTACGTCATCTTCAATGCTGACCTCGCGCAGTATGTGAAGCATCGCCCGAGCATTCTTCACTGGATTGTCAGCCCGCACGCCAGCTTCGGCGAAATCGGTCTGGGGCTCCTGCGCGCGGTCAAGCCCTGGACGCAATGGATTGCTGGTTGGGGGTTCGATATTTCGAAGGGCGACCCGGATTTGAGCGAGGAAACTGTCCTCGAAAAGATTCGAGTCCTCGTCGGTGACCCCGACGTGGAAGTCGAAATTGTTCGAAAGTCGGTCTGGTACGTCAATCAAGCATATGCCACTTCCTATTCGCGCGGCCGCGCATTTTGCGGCGGCGATGCTACCCACCGACATCCGCCCTCAAGCGGCCTTGGCCTGAACACCTGCGTGCAAGACGCCTTCAACTTGGCGTGGAAGTTGGCCTATGTCTTGAACGGCTACGCCACTCCGCAGCTGCTTGAGACCTACTCGGATGAGCGAGCACCGGTCGGAAAGCAAATTGTGCTCCGAGCCAATCAGTCCCGGAAGGACTACACCCCCATCAAAGCAGTATTCAGCGTCGAAGGAGCAGAGAACCCGGTCGCTGCGGGTATCGCCCGATTCAAAGACCCTGGTCCTGAGGGCATGAAAGCGCGCGCTGCCGCACAGGAGGCGCTCGAATTGAAGAACAAAGAATTCAACGCTCAAGGAGTCGAGATGAACCAGCGGTATTCGTCGAGCGCCGTTGTCGACGATGGGTCAGCGGCGGAGGCGTGGGCGCGAGACCCCGAGCTTTATCTGCAGCCGACGACGCGCCCGGGCGCGAAGTTGCCGCATGCATGGCTGGTGAATAAGGCTGGCGACCGTATCTCGACCCTCGATGTCGTGGGCAAAGGAAAGTTCACGCTTTTGACTGGCCTTGGCGGCACGGCATGGGCTGAAGCTGTTGCGAAGTTGGACCTTCCCTTCCTCAAGACCGTCGTCGTCGGCTCTGAACGCTACCAGGACCCGTACTGCGATTGGCAGCGTCAGCGCGATATCGAGGAAGCCGGAGCGCTGCTAGTGCGTCCGGACGGATATGTTGCCTGGCGTCAAAGCGCGAACGTCTTCGATATCGCTGAAGCGTCGCAGTTGCTGCGCACTGCTCTCGAGACCGTTCTGGGCAAAGCGTAAGTCTTCACCTCGAGATTGTGACGCGCAAGCTGGCGCTTCACGTTCCCGACTCCACAAATCCTGTAATGCAGAGGAAACGAGAATGAGCACGCAAACCGAATTGACCGAAGCAGGTACGAGCAAGTTCGCCCGAATCAAGGAGGGTGACCTCGACCTTCAGATTCACTACAACGACATGGGCAAAGGTCCTCAGACCGTGGTGATGCTGCACGGCTCAGGCCCCGGCGCGAGCGGTTGGGCGAACTTCAACCGCAATCTTGAGCCGCTGGTTGGAGAAGGCTATCGTGTCATCCTGATGGACTGCCCGGGATGGAGCAAGAGCGACCCGATTGTGAACAAAGGCTCGCGCTCCGAGCTGAACGCCAAGGCACTAAAAGGCCTGCTCGACGTGCTCGACATCCAGAGCCCGGTCCATATCATCGGCAACTCGATGGGCGGACACAGCGCCGTCGCGTTTGCTTTGGCAAACCCGAGCCGCGTTGGCAAGCTCGTCTTGATGGGTGGCGGCACCGGCGGCCCGAGCCAGTTTGTGCCGATGCCGACAGAAGGCATCAAGCTGCTGAACGGGCTCTATCGTGAGCCGACCATCGAAAATCTGAAGCGCATGATGAATGTGTTCGTGTTCGACACGAGCAACCTTACCGAGGACCTGTTCAAAACCCGCCTGGACAACATGCTTTCGCGCAAGGAACACCTCGAAAACTTCGCGAAGAGCCTCGATGCGAATCCGAAGCAGTTCCCGGACGTGGGCCATCGTCTCTCGGAAATCAAAGCGCCGACGCTGGTGATTTGGGGCCGCGACGACCGTTTCGTTCCGCTGGACGTAGGTCTGCGTCTGGTTTGGGGCCTGCCGAACGCCGACCTGCATGTGTTCAGCCGCTGCGGGCACTGGGCGCAGTGGGAACACGCGGATAAATTCAACCGCATGGTGTCCGACTTCTTCGCGAACTGATATCGGCGTTCCAAGCCCGGTGTTCTCGCAGAAGACCTGGTCGCCGACTCCGCATTTCGAAACCTTTGGTTCCTCTGGCCCCTTCCATCACCACGGCTGCCCGATGCAGTCGTGGGCTCGTTTGCGTTAGGTCATTGGAAGTCTCGGTCAAGTAGATTCCACGTCGATTAGACCGATAGTGTTTTAAATGGCATCCAGACCCTCTTGAAGGCTGGACTAACTATAAGAAGTATTTTGGAGACTCTAAGTCATGAAGAAGACCGTCTTTGCCGCGGGTTGCCTTGCCGCGTTCACCACTTGCGCTCATGCTCAGAGCAGCGTCACGCTGTACGGCATTATCGATGAGGGATTTAACTGGACGTCCAATTCTGGCGGTAAAAGCCTGTACAACCTCTCAAGCGGCGTCATGCAAGGTAGCCGGTGGGGCTTGCGTGGGGCGGAAGACCTGGGTGGTGGACTGAAGGCGATTTTCGTGCTCGAGAACGGCTTTGACGTCAACAATGGCTCGCTCGGCCAGAAGAATCGCGGAAGCACTCAGGGATTGATGTTCGGGCGTCAGGCATATGTCGGTCTCTCGAGCCCCTATGGCACGATGACCCTTGGCCGTCAGTACGATTCCGTCGTGGATTATGTTGGTCCGCTCGAAGTTGGCACGCAGTGGGGCGGGTACATCGCCGCGCACCCTGGCGACCTCGACAACTTCAACAATGCCTACCGCGTCAACAACGCTATCAAATTCACCAGCGCGGACTACAGCGGCCTCCGATTCGGCGGTGTCTACAGCCTTGGCGGCATTGCGGGAGAGACGACGCGGAATCAAGTGTGGTCCGTTGGGGCAGGATACACGCGTGGCCCGCTCGTCCTCGGCGCAGCTTACTTGAACGCGCGGAACCCGAACGTGGGCTTCTTTGGCGACAATGGGGCAAGTACCGCACCTGCGGCGAATGCGAACTTCATCTCGTCGCCCGTCTACAGTGGCTACGCGTCCGCGCACACCTATCAAGTCATCGGCGCTGGCGGGGCGTACACGTTCGGTGCCGCAACAATCGGCGCAACCTACTCTAACGTGCAGTTTAAAAGCTTAGGCGACACGGTCACGTCAGGCCCGAATCCTCGCGGGTACACGGGGAACGCAACGTTTAACAATGCGGAGGTGAGCTTCAAGTACCAGGCCACGCCGGCGTTGGTGCTGGGAGCTGCATTCGATTACACGAAGGGTGACAGTGTTTCCACCGCTACGAGCTCGACTGGTGGAGCAAAGTATTACCAAGGCGCCCTCGGGGTCGACTACTTCCTGTCGAAGCGAACGGACGTCTATGTAATCGGCGTCTATCAAAAGGCCTCCGGCACCGATTCAACGGGCGCCACCGCAGTTGCGGCGATTAACAACCTGACGCCTTCCACTAGCGACCGCCAGACGACGGTCCGCGCGGGCATCAGACATAAGTTCTAAGTCGCAATAAGTCGCTATGGCAGTCGAGCGCGATGCTTATTTCGCTGTCTCGATTGTCGGCGGCTTCAGCCCTGACTGTAGTCCCCCGACAAACTTCGCATGGCGGTCCTGTCGTGAAATCATTTATTACACGCGCGGTCCTGGTCGCAACAATCATCGGTCTATTGTCCTGTTCAAGCACCAAACCGGCGGCAAGCTCAGCACCGGCTCGCATCGGCTTCGTGGCCGGTGCGGGCGGATTCCAGAAGATGGCCGTCACAAATCAGGCTTTTTTCGACACCCTAGCCGAGGCGGGCTACTCGAACGGCGGCAAGCTTGACGTCGTGTTCCGAACGGCTGACGGAGACATGGCGCGGATGCCCGCGTTGGTTCGAGAAGTCCTCGACCAGAACGTAAGTATCCTGGTCGTATCTTCATCTCCTGGTTGTGCTGCTGCGAAGGCCGCGACCACGACGGTACCTGTACTCTGTATTTCTGTTCAGGATGACCCTGTAAAAGCCGGTCTTACGCGAGAAGTCGCGAAAGCAGATGGAAATATCGTTGGTGTCTACAGCTACCTACCTGACGGTATCCCACAGCAGATGGATTGGCTCGGTCGGCTTCGACCCGGGGTCAAGAAATTCGGCGTGTTGTTCAATCCAGAAAACGCAACGCACATCCGCCTACTTTCGGAGTGGTCAGAGCTCGCCAACCAACGCGGCTTGAAGCTCGTCAAGATGCCCGTTGTTAAAGCGGCCGACATCGAGCCTGCCATCAAGTCGGCAGTCGCTCAGCACTGTCAGATTGCGATTGGCCTCCTTGGCGCGGACACCTACGCACTGAGGAAAGAAATCGCCAACGCCGCCCGAGCACAGAACTTTCCGATTGCAATGGATACCCCAGGCGGCTACACGCAGCTCGGTGGTGTCGCGGTAATCGGCGTGGATATCGTGCCGCTCTATCGGAGGGGTGCACGCGAGCTGATGGTGCCAATGCTTGAAGGGAAAGCGCCCTCACAACTTTCCTGGCTGGGTCCCGACCGAGTGTCGGTAACCGTCAGTCGGTCAGCAGCTGAGTTTTTCGGCATTGCTATACCAGCCGGCGTCGATGCGGTCCAGTGAGGTCGACGAGCTGCGGAACGGATGAGAAGCAGCATGAAGATACTCGTTATTGGTGCTGGTGCCGTAGGCACGTACTGTGGCGCGGCTCTCGCAATGGCCGGTCACGAAGTAACCTTTGGCGTTAGAAACTCCCGCAGAAGAAATATCACCCTTGAGGGACTTGAGTTGACGGGTCCCCTTGGTGACTTCCATATACGCAATGTCTCGCACACTGCTGACCCGGCGGCTGTGACCGGCATAGACATCGTTCTATCGACAGTGAAGCTGTACGATGCGACGTCCAGCGCTCGCCAGTGGCGGGTGGCGCTAGAGGCGTCCGACATAGCGATTAGCCTGCAGGATGGGGTCGACGGTGTTGAGAGAATGCGTACTTGCGCGCCGAATACTAACGTCATCGCTGGACTTGCATCCACTGCTGGAACCTCCGTTTCGCCTGGGCGAGTGAAGTACTCCTGTGATACTTTTTCTCTAACAGTGGGAACTGCTCCGAGCGGACAACATACGGTAGTGCGGAGACTTGTTGAGAGCATTGGCAATGAACGTAATCCTTTGAAGATTGCAATCGACCAAGTTCAAGACATCGAGCAAGCACAGTGGCGTAGGTTTCTCGCGCTTGCCACCCACGCCGCACTCACTTGTCTCATTCGGCTTGGTGCCGGTGCGATTTACCACGACCCAGCGCTAATTGAGGTCGCCCGACGGTCTATAAGAGAGATTTTTGATGTAGGCCGTGCCGACGGCGTTCGTCTGGACTATGCGGACAACGAAAAAGCGCTCGCAATGCTGCAGGCTCTTCCCGACGACATGGTTGCATCGATGCACCACGACCTCGTGTCTGGCCGTCGTCTCGAACTGGATGGATTGAGCGGGTTGGTTTGCCGGAAAGGACGTGTTCATGGAATAGCTACACCTTTCCACGATTTCGCATATGCCTGCCTTAAACCCCACATGGGCGGCGGAAGTGCTGGACTTTTCTGAGTCTTATGCGTTGCTAGCTCTTCTCTGACAGCTGCTCTCTGATATATTCAGCTACGAGAGGCAGTTGACGGTCGGCGCCAGTCGACCGCATGAAAAGGAGCGACATGAGCGGTACGAGTGCAACGCGGGCGTCCTCTGAAACAAGAGTGGCGTCGGAAGCTGAGCGGCAGGTGAACTACGGCTTTCTCCGGTCCAATTTTCCTTTCTCAATTCGTTTGCTTCGCGGCTTCGTGCGACGTGAGAGTCAACGAATCTTCGATGAAGTGGGCATCCTCCCCGGCGACGCGAGCGTGGTAGCAATCCTCGCGCTTAACCCCGGAATTACGCAAACAAAGCTTTGCGACTCGCTGTTGCTGAAGAAGTCGCAACTCGCTGTGATTCTTCGCGGAATGTCCGAGCAAGGGCTGCTCGTCCGCAAAGAGTCTGCGGAGGACCGACGCATTAACACTCTGCGCTTGACGAAAAAGGGCGAGAAGCTGTGGGAGAGGCTTCGCGAACGCATCGACCAGCATAACGAGCTCATTCTTTCTCCGCTCTCAGACGGAGAAAGGCGCGCGCTCAACCAGCTCTTCGACAAAATCATTGGTGGATTCGAGACGCGCAGCATGCCGGGCGACGTAGCAGCGCCAGATGCTGACTAATCAAGCGAGCCGTGCATGCACGGCTCCTCTTTCTCTGATTAGGCTTTTGGCGTAAGGCGCAGCGGAGTCGACGAGGGTCCGAACTCCACCCAGTCAGTCATCTTGACTTCGCCGCCGAGGTCAAAACCATCGGTCATACGAAGCAAGGCTCCAATGCCGATTCTCAGTTCAAGGCGCGCGAGTGACGACGCAGGACATTGATGTGCTCCGCGGCCGAAGGCGATGTGACGATTCGGCTGTCGGAACATGTCGAACTCGTGCGGGTTCGGGAACACGTCCTCGTCGCGATTCGCAGACGGAAAAATCATCGTTATCGCTTCGCCTGCCTTTATGCGACGCCCACCAATTTCGACGTCCTGCTTTGCGGTTCGAGCAAATACCCGGTACGGCGCATACATCCGGAGAAACTCTTCAATGGCGCGCGGAAGTAACTCTGAATTAGTCCGCAGGTTTGTTTGGAGTTCCTGGTCGCGCGCCAAGTGGACGGCAATGCTGCCGAGAACTGCGCCAGGAGCGGCTTGAGCTGCCGACAAGAACTGTCGAATGCTGGCGACAACGAGTTGCTCGGGAATGGCCGTTCCTCGCTCGCCAGCGAGTAAAAGCGCGGAAACCAAGTCTTCATCCGGGTTCAACAAGGCGTGCTTCCGAGCGTCGACGATTTCGCGCGCGATAGCGTAAAGGTCGGTGCTCGCCTGAATCATTTCGTCCTGATTCATCGACGTTGTCGCGCGATAGTAGCGCACGCCCACCGCCCGTGCCCGCAGCATCATCTCAAGCGGCAGAGACAATATCTCGCCGAATGCATGCGCCGCAAAATATTCAGCGAAGTCCTTAGTGAAATCTGCATGTCCTCGCTCAACCAAGGGAGCCAGCAACTCTTGTGCGTAGCTTTGGAGCGAAGACTCGAGCTTGTCGATACGCGATTTTCGAAAAATGCGATTGATAGGGTCGCGGAAGGTGCTGTGTTCTGGCGGGTCGAAGTGGAGAGGCGGTCGAGGTCCGTCCTTACGCGTTACGCGTGGGACGATGTTCTGCTCGGCCGTACTGAACGACTCAGTGTCCTCCTGAAGACGGATGACATCGTCGTATTTGAACAACGCCCAAAAGCCACCGAACTCGTTGCTATGCGCCACTGGGCACTTGGCACGCATCTCCGTGTAGTACGCGTGCGAGTTGTCAAACGTCTCTTCGTAAAGAGGATTGAATTCCGATTCTATCTTCCCTTCTTGCACGACGTCCCTCCGAGTCTGAGCGTACCGTGGATGGCAGCCCTTCGCGCCACCGTCCAGTCAGTGTTCGTTTCGCAATCAGCTGAGCGCGTCCGTCGCGCTCCACCACGCGGCTACTGCGTCAGGGGCTTCCCGGATATGTCAAAAATGGATTTTCGTCATCCAGTTTCGACATTAGCTAAGCACCTGCCGTTGGTCCTAGTATAGCAATCGTTAAGAATGTTAACGAATTTATTTGCAGCGATTGCCGACGTTCTCCGCGGCTACGTACCGACCCGAGAGCTTCGCGGATTCCCGTTTGGATGACTAGAAAAACAGCTTGTGGAGACACTCAATGAGAAAGAAAGCGATGGCGTTCCTGGCTTGTGCGCTGACTGGCGGCGTTGCTCATGCGCAAAGCAGCGTGACGCTGTACGGGGCGATTGATGCCGGCATCACCTACACGTCGAACCAGGGCGGCCACAGCAATACGTTCTTCCAGTCGGGCGTGAACAATCCAGACCCATGGGGCTTGAAGGGCGTTGAAGACCTAGGAGGCGGGACGAAAGCGCTTTTCAAACTTGAGGGCTACTACAACCTGGGAACGGGTGCCATGAATGGCGGTGGCATCTTCGCGCACCAGGCGTGGGTCGGAATCCAGAACGACAATTGGGGTACGGTCACCGCGGGCAATCAGTATGACTTCATGCTCACTTCGCTTGCGTCGCGGCGTTGGGGGCCGATGATTCTCTACGTGTCGCCTTTCATGACGCAAGCGGGTCCGTTCTCGAAGCTGAATGCTCCAGGGCCGTTTGGAATGTTTGACTTTGACCGAACCGCAGGAACTGTTCGGATGAACAACTCGGTGCTGTATCAAAGTCCGGTCATTAACGGCCTGACAGCCGGTGCCATGTATGGCTTTGGCGGTCAACCGGGGTCGTTCGGTCTGAACAGTTCGCAGAGTTTCGGTATCGATTACGCGAACGGTCCGCTCGCGCTCGACGCCGCTTACACCTACCAGAAGTACCCGACCATCGCGAATGGCAGCAAGGGTATTCGGAACTACGGCTTCGGTGGTCGATACGCCATCGGAAAGAATTTCGTGGACGCGCTTTACACCAACACGGCAAACACTGACAACGGCGCTCGCATCGATGTGTATGAAATCGGCGCGTTGTTTCCCATTGGCGCGGCGTTGAATCTCCACGTCGAATATCAGTTTATGCAGGGCAACAAGGTGCTCGACGAGAACAAGGCTCATCAGGTCGGCGCCACGCTCGACTATTCAATTTCAACCCGTACGGGCGTGTACGCGAGCGTCCTCTATCAGCACGCAAGTGGCGACGGCCCGGCCAATGCGTACATCATTGGGATGCTGGGGCCATCGTCTTCCGGAAATCAGACGGCCGTTCGCGTCGGCTTGAGAACGCGTTTCTGATTTCGCTAGGCGGATATTTTGCGGGCCATTGGAAAGACGGCCTCGGTTTGAATGCTAGTTGAACAGGAGACAGGAATGACACTCGAAGCATCTACGTTACGCAAGCTGAGACTTCGCATCGTCTACTTTGTGTTCGTGCTGTACATGCTGTTCGCCCTCGACCGTGTGAACATCAGCTTCGCAGCGCTTCAGATGAACAACCATCTGGGCTTTGATGCGAAGACCTATGGCATGGGCGTCAGTCTCTTTTACGTGAGTTATCTCGCCCTCCAGCTGCCGAGCGCCATGCTTATCCGGAAGCTCGGTATCAAGGTATGGCTCGGGGGCTCCCTTATTCTCTGGGGTCTGCCGTCCGCAGGGTTGGCGTTCACAAACAGCAAAGAGATGTTCTTCGTCTTGCGCTTCGTTCTCGGAGCAGCGGAAGCCGGTTTCGGAACGGCCATCATCTACTACCTGAACAACTGGTTTCCGAAGCGCTACCGTGGTACGGCCATCTCCAGCACGTTCCTCGCCGCGCCTGTGTCAGTAGTCATCGGCGCACCTCTGTCAGGCTGGTTCCTCTCATTTTCCGGGGCGGGACTTGCCGGTTGGCAGTGGATGTTCCTTCTTGAAGGGTTGCCGACCATCTTGCTTGGTGTCATTTCCCTTTTCTATATCTCTGATAGTCCCGCGGCCGCACGATGGCTCACCGAGGAGGAACGAGGCTGGCTGACAGCAGAAATCGAACGCGAACACAGTTCTGTCCGGTCCGCGGGCGGCATCGAGTCGCTACGTTCGGTCTTCTTCAGCCCACGCGTCTGGGCCGCAGCTGGCGCACTGTTCTCGCTTATTCTCGGCTTCACCGGGATGCTGTACTGGCTGCCGCTTGTCCTCAAACAGGTTTCGAAGCAAACGGACTTTGGCGTCAGCGTCCTCAGTGCGATTCCGTGGGTGGCGATGGGATTGGGTATGTACTTCAATGCCCGACACTCAGACCGGCACCAAGAGCGACTCTGGCACGTGGGCGGAGGTATGTTCGCCGCCGCTGTCGGCCTGGTCATCGGCGCGGGAGCACCGGCGCCCTACAACATGCTCGGCCTTCTGATTGCAGGGTGCGGAATTGGCGCAGCGCAAGGCATCTTTTGGACGATTCCGCTTGGTTTCCTGAGTGGTTCAGCCGTTGCTGCCGGGTTGGCGCTCATCAACCTTGTCGGTAATAGCGCCGGGCTCGTCGGTCCGAACGTTATCGGCTGGTTGCGTCAGGCGAGCGGGTCATTCGTGCAACCGACACTTTTTCTCGCTGCGGCGATGGCTGTGGGCTTCGTCCTTCTTCTCCCATTGCGCAAAGTCATCGGTGCTGTCGCCGTAGCTGAAGCCGGCCGGTGAATCTGAGACAACCACGATGAAAAACGATAACGACATTGTGCTCCTGGCCGTCGGAGACGTTGGCCCATGCCGGGCCGACCCTCGTTCGATATTCGAAGACGTACGCGAAGAAATGCGTCGAGCCGACATTGGATTCTGCCAGCTCGAAGTGAACCTCTCTGAGCGGGGTCAAAGGCTTCCGCAGGTTCGCCATACCACAAAGGCGCCACCCGAAACGGCCGACGCCATCCGGGAATGTGGCTTCAACGTCGTATCGGTCGCTGGCAATCACTGCATGGACTGGGGCCGAGATGCGTTCGACGACACGCTCTCTGCATTGGTGGACGCAGGTATCTCTCCGGTCGGCGCGGGTGCAGACATAGAGCAGGCGCGGAAGCCAGTGTTCGTCGATTGCAAGGGAACTAAGGTCGCGTTCCTCGCATACTGCAGTATTCTCCCCGAGGGCTTCTGGGCCGACGAGAACCGGGCGGGTTGCGTGCCGATGCGTGCATGGACGGTCTACGAGCAGGTCGAAAAGGACCAACCCGGAACGCCTCCACGAATTCATACCTACCCAAACCGCGACGACTTGGAAGCGATGCGGCACGACGTTCGCGCAGCGCGTGAGGTGGCTGATGTCGTCATAGTGTCCATGCACTGGGGCATCCACTTCATTCCCTTTGCCATTGCGGACTATCAACGTGAGGTCGCTCGGGTAGCAATCGACGAAGGAGCCGACGTCATTCTTGGCCACCACGCGCATATCCTGAAAGGAGTAGAGCTGTACCGTGGTAAGCCCATCTTCTACAGCCTCTGCAATTTCGCGCTGGATGTCCCGCTAAGCCCAAAAATGATGGCGAGCAAAGCGTTCAAGGAAATTCAATCACTTAACCCCGAATGGCACCCGGACCCGGACTCTTCATACACCTTCCCGCCCGATTCACAGATGACTGTTGTAGTTCGCATGGTCATTCGCGAGGGAGAAGTGGCCGAAGTCTCTTTGCTGCCAACTTTTATTAACCAACATTCGCGGCCAACATTGCTTGTGGCTGCTGACCCTCGATTCCATAGAGTCGTCGACTACTTAGAGCAGGCTAACGCGCACGCCGGATTTGAGACGGGCTTCACACTGTCTGAAGGTCGTGTGGTTTTGACGACCCCTTCCGAGGCCCGATTGGCTCGGCAAAGGGAGTCCATCAATGGATGAGTCGCGAGTGCTTGCGCGAAACGTCGCAAATACGCGCTTCGCGAATCTTCCGCTGGAGGCCGTCCGAGCGGCCGAGCTCAGTCTTTTGGATGCACTCGGCGTGATGTTTGCAGCAACTGGCCTAACTGATGCCTGCGGCCCATTTCTCAATCTCGCTCGTACTATGGGTGGTCGGCAGGATTGTCTCCTGCTTGCCACCGGCGAGCGTGTCCCAGCGCCGGTAGCGGCGTTGGCCAACGGGGCGCTGGCACACGCGGTCGACTTCGAGGATACCCACGACGGTGCGGTGCTGCATCCTAATGCTGCGGTGATTCCTGCGGCTCTGGCAGTAGCGCAGATGTCGGAAGCAACAACCGGGGAGGACTTGCTAACCGCAATCGCAGTGGGCGCGGACCTAGTTTGTCGTCTTGGTCTTGCATTGCAGACAAACCCACATGACCGGGGCTGGTACCACCCGCCAATGCTGGGCGCATTTGGTGCCGCCGCCGCAGCGGCGAGCTTGCTTCGGCTAACGGAAGAACAGACCGTCGCGGCGCTTTCACTCGCAATGAGCCAGTCAGTTCTCACGGCTCAGTTCGAGGATGACGCACAGTCCTCCATTCGGGCCGTAAGGGATGGCTTCGCGGCGCAAGCCGGTGTTGTCGCCGCGCTCCTCGCTCGCGATGGAGTCAACGGTTTTGCTCAACCCCTGGAGGGACGCGCGGGCTGGTTCGCGATGTATGCAGAAGGATGTTTCGACAGGGACCGTATCGTTAAGGACATAGGGCAACGATTCGAGGGGGCGTTTGTGAGCTACAAGCCCTGGCCGTCATGTCGAGGCACCCACCCCTTCATTGAGGCGGCGCTTGAACTTGTCCGCGACGACGACCTCGCCATCGACAATGTTGTAGGCGTGGAGCTGACCGCTAGTTCGCTAACCCGAATGCTCTGCGAGCCGTTTCAGCAAAAGCAACGTCCTGTAGCCGCGATTGATGCCAAATTCAGTATTCCATTTGTCACGGCATCAGCAATGGTTCACCGGCGCGTCGGCCTCGATAGCTTTTCAGCAGAACGGCTTGCGGACCGACTCGTCCTCTCGCTCACAGAGAGAATGAGCTACAAGATTGATACGGGCGCAGATTTCAAGGCAGCCCTTAGCGGAACGGTGAGTCTTGCGACCAAGGACGGACGAACCAGGGGCGTGACAGTAGAACGACCGCGTGGCAGCGTCGAGAGTCCAATGACTGAGGCCGACCTGCTCGAGAAGTTCTGCGACTGCTGCGCGTATCACGCAAGACCTATTGCTCGGGAACTGGCTCGTGGCATAGCGACGACAGTGTTGGATACTCATTCGATGAAAACGCTTGGTCCGCTCTGGCAAGCCATTTCCCCGACCTAGGGAGTAGCGCCCTTGTGGCGCAATTTTTGAACGACAACGAGGAGACGTTGATGAACAAGACGATTCTGGCGGTTGGAGCAGTGCTTGTGATTTGTTCGACATTAGCAAATGCCCAGCCGCCGCAGAACCCGAAGCCGCCCCGACAAGCTGGAGCTAGCGCGGCCCACAGCGACACCCAGGGATGGACACCTGGCGCACCGCTTCCGCCTTCGCGTAAGGCCAATACCCATCGTCCCGCCTCGGGCGCAGAGAAATCCTCGTTCTTTCATAAGAAGCTAAAGCCAGCATCGAGCGTGGACTCGAACTAGGGCGAGGAAGCCCTCCGCCGTTTGAGCGAAGATTGAGGCAAAGAACTTCTTCGACCGCCCAACTCCACCCCGAGGGAATAACGCTTCTTCAGTATTCAGCGAATCCGGACCGGTCAGTAAGACGTTCCAAATAGTCGGATACCACGAAGATGGATGGGTGCTTGAACGGCGATTCAAGCCACCGGTTCTCATACAGAGCAGTCGGAATGTCTGCAAGGGAGACTCGTTCTCTTGCCATGGAGGCTTCGGTCACAAGTAGGCGTATGTTGAGCGTTTCGATGTTTCCGTTCCATGCAGCAATCGAATGGGCGGTTCCCTCTGCTTCGCTCTCGTCGCGCTTCTTCACGTGGAAAGCATTTTTTGATTGGGAACGGGCAGCAGAGGCAGCGGCTCCGTGAGTGGGAGCAACAGCCGACAAGATGTCCGCAGTGTTACGGCCAACGTTTTGCTTCGGGACCAGGTACCACAGTCGCCTCCGTGCGAACGCTCCTGTGCCAGCAGCCGACAGTTCGTATGGCGGGACCACTTCAAGAGGTCGCCCAAGGCATAGGAAGGGATGGATTCGTAGAGCCACGGCTGATATATAGGCGTCTATGTTCGACTTGGTCTCGAATACGGCCGGAAGGCAACAGCGTCCACTTCGACGATGTCTGTGTCGCGCTGCTATCAGTGCGATTTTGCGAGCATCGCACGACAACGTTCGACTTCCCTACGTAGGCGCTCTATCTCCATGTGCATGTCAGCCGCTTGTATAAGTAGTTCTCCGACTTCGTGCCAGTAGGCAAATCCTGAGCCCCCATCCTCCATACCCAGTTCCTCGAACTTCCGAAGAGCAATCGCCAGGTCGATTGACGTATCCCGTTCCACCTCATCTTCCTCTGCCGAGTCGGCAGGTCTGCGGGCGTGCTGACGTGGCGAGCGTCGAAACAAAATCCCCTCATTGATGTATCGGTTCTTGATGCGCAACAAGAGCAGTGTGAGGATGAACGCGCACGCCGGCAGGACCAGCAACGCCGGATTGTCGAGTGCGAATTGCCAAATTGCTTCGATGGTTTTCATGTGTGTATGACTGTCACACCGGATTGCCGGCGACGGACGTCTTCACCCCTCAACGAACTTCACAGCAGCGCGGGACACTTGTTTCCTGTCGCCATAAAAGAGCGCTTGCAGCGGAGTTAGGTTGCCTAGAGCCTCGTTGGGCCTTGTGAAGAACTCCCACCTGCTCCACCCCGGTAGGTCCCGAAGTTTTCGCGCTACTTTCGCTAAGCATTTTTGGTCGAGCTGTTTGACCAAGAAGAATGTCGGGAAATATGATTCGCCCTCGATGTCAACGCTGAAGATGCGACCGGCGGAAACTTCCTTGCGGAGCGTCTTCTCGCTGACATTCGTGGCTGCACGAAAATGAGACTCGTGTATTAGCTTTGCCTTGGCAACCAGCAAGGCCGGAGTTGGCTTCTGGCGGGACGAACGAGCCGTCTTCCGTCTAGATTCGTTTTCATCGCGAATCGAATCCAGGTCCAAGTTCAACGCAGTGACTAGTCCGGCAGTTCGAACAAGTGCAAGCTTGAAAAGCCTTCCTAGCTCCGCATCCGTAAGACTGAGAAGCGCGCGAGCAGCGATAGGGTCGAACAGGGTCATTGCGACCGCGGCCTGGCGGATGATTTCGTCTATGCTCGCTCGACGAGGTGCGCGCTTATCTTGTGAGTCATTTGGCGGTCGTGGCATGTTCTCCCCTTTTCAAGCTACTCTTCAGTCCGGGTCCTGAACAACGGAATGACGTCGGCACATTCATCCTTCTCTTCATGCCGCTCAGGAGTGGGATGAGTCCAGACACCTGGGAGCGCCGACGCTGATAGGTCCAAGTCGAAATCCTGAGGGTAGTGCCGGAGAAGGCCAATTGCGACCGATTGCACCAAACCGCGAATCGTCACTTCGTCAGCGCTGGCGAGCATTCTCAGGAAGTGGCGCGTATCCGCCACAGCCTTCGTACGCTCCGCTGGCGTTGTCATGATTTCGTCTCCGCAAGAAATTCAGTCGTGACATCTGTGTACGATGTCACTCCGTTGAGCGTGCACCAACGTCGCCAGATGTATTGACCGTCTCCCGAACAACCACGAGGGCCGACCAGTTGATAGACGCGACCGGAGGAGGTGACGCCACGTAGCACCGTTGGGTCAAAACTTTGAATCGCACTGCTGGCTCGGCCTGTGTTGTCCCGAGCGTCGCTGCCTACGAAGTGCCTGGAGCCTCTCTCCGTCTCGAGGATTTGCCAGTCAGAAATCGACATATCGGGTTCGATGCTTACGTCGGGAACGCGCCAGACAGGCATGATTCTCTCCTCTCGAAGACTGGCGATGGGCCATGCGCGACGCCTGAAGCAGTTCGCGCGCCTCTATGTCTCGCTAACGGCTTTGGTCCGCTCTGCTGGAATCGTGATTTGTGATGCCTCAAACATCTTTCCTGGCGAGCGCCAAGTGAGAGCTGGGCGTTGTCCGGCCAATTATCTGGTCGACTGGGCGGATATACACGAATTGATTGAGTAGCACCGCGCCTTAATGCCAAGTCGACCTGCTGTACGGGCGTACTTATATGTCCGGAAACGGCACGCACGTCCTGACCGACGAAATGCCAGGGCCTCCGTGGTCGCTCCTAACATCGAAAGTCAGTATAACGAGCAAACACCGAGACAGCCGTAGACGTAACCTCTACGTTGAGCAATCACCTCTGTGACCCGCTTGGAATATCGGTGTCAATGTTACGTAAGACAGTTTGTATTTTTGCTTTTTTCTTACGATTAGTCTCGTGGGACATCCCACGCAAGACTATAGACGAAATATAGAACGACCACAAAAAAGCGCAAGGAGTTTTGTCGAAAAACGGCTCAGGTCGGAGAAGCGCCGGCTAACGCAGCCTCTTTCAAATCGAGCGGGTCGAGAAAAAGATGAACACCCGCAAAACGGCAAACAGCTGCGCATTGAAGAAACAGTGCGGTCGAGAAAGACCCGTCATCAACCTGGACACGCAACGACTCGGGTTCTGCGTAGACGCCTATCTCTTCAAGACGCCTCGAGAGCTTTACCCAGTCCAGCCAGGGCTGAAGCGACAACTCCGCGCGAAAGAGAGCGGACGCTCGGTCTTCCCATTCCATTTCGCCTTGGAGCGCATGGTCCCACTGTTCCGGATACGAAGAGCAAGATACCTTCAGGACTTGCAGGAAAAACGTGTGCCGGAAGCTGCCGCGATGGACCTTCCCCTCTATCGAACGCTCAGACTCCGAAATCCCAATCCTGGCCAGCGCCTCCACAAGCTGCGCATAGCTCACGTCTCGACGAGTCAGCATCACCCGTATGGCGCGCGATGACAATTTCTCCCATGGACCAGCGACAGGTTCGATAAATTTTGCTTGATTTCGCGTTGACATGAACTATGTTTTGTGTGTGGGGCAACCCACGCGGTTTGTCAAAAAGTCAAAGACCAAAATCTGGACGAGCCGTTCGCATCGACCGCTGACCCTATGCTCAAGATATTGCGCTACTTAGCAGCATGAGTCAGGTTCGGTCCTCTGCCGCCAAACTTCACCATGAACTCAATCCTTTACTTGGGCGCCGAACGCATTCTGTTCCCCGGGCTACTTCGTACCTCGCCGTCCCGCCAGCCAGCGAGAGGGTTCTCCCCGCAAAGCATCCTGCTTCCGTGCTTGGTTAAGACCGTGCTCGACCGGACCGACCTTGGGATTGTGCTCAACAGCTGGCTGGTTGTGGACTTTGGATACTGTACGCTTCGTCGCCTCCTGCCGCTTGAATTAGCGCAGAAGACAATTGGCGCAACTATGCGAGGCAACCGAACGCATCGACGGTCGTATAGCACACAAAGCAAAGTTGACCTGTTGCGGTCGGACATTACTCGTCGGAATCCCCAGCGCGTCACCATCATTGACGGGGACTCGATGAGCATCCCGTTTGAGTATCTGGAAAGGTCAATAACAGTTGGTTCGACTTCGTCCAGCAGTCTCGACTGGTTTCAGTTCACACTTCACCAGCTTCTCGATTTCGACTAATTCGCAACTCAACGCAAGTCTTGTCTGATGAGGACTACATGATTCTTTACCTCAACTTCGACGGAGTGCTGCACCCTGACCAGGTCTTCTACGAGGAGGGATGTGTTCCTTCGCTGACGGCCGTTGGATACAGCGCGCTGGAACACGCATACATCCTCGCGCGGATTCTCGGTGACCGCAGAGGCGTGAACATCGTGCTCAACACGTGGTGGACCTTTTATATAGGGGTCGACGCCTGCACGGAACTCCTTCCAAGCTCGCTCGCGCGTCGGGTATCTGGAAGTGTTCTGAAATGCGCGTCCAGTTATTCCACGAGGCCTGTGAGGCTACATGAAGCAGAAAGGCACATCGTTGCTTGTCGGGACCAAGCGTACGTTGTTATAGACCACAGCAACGCGGTCTACCGGCGCGACGTCCTTGGGAAGCTACTCCTCACAAACCCACAAGAAGGGCTGAGTAACCATGCGGCACAGAGAAGCCTCGCGAGGCGAATACGAATGCTCGAGCGGCATCCGTCTCCATCGCTAATGTAATAAGCATACCGAAATAAATCTAAAGTTTTCAGTGTTCGTAGTTGCGCAATTTCAAGGCTTTGTGTCGGCTTGCGTTATTGCACTTACATCGTATACCAAATGCATTTTTCTTATTTTGAGGTATATATGCCAATTTCTGTCGGAACGCCCCAAGCCTTGAGAACGCCTCTAACGCCGGCGAGCGAGGAAGGGACGAAACTGCTTTTCATTCGGCGGGCTTTAGTTTTACAATTTCGCATCGCCCAACCGAACTTAGGAGTTCCGAACACGCGAAAATTGCCCCCTTGACGACCTCTCGATGGGACAGTGGCCACGCCTAAATTTTTTGTGTTTTCATCGCACAAAAAACAAGGGGCCGCTAAGCCCAAGCGAACTTGAACCGCGGCCCCCGGTGGCTCCCGTGAGAAAGACCACACCTAGGAAATGTGATTTTCTCACGGGGGTTACTGAGCGTCAAAGCATTCTCACGCCTGTAATTAACGTGGAATCTTCCGCCAAATGACCCCGAACTTCGCTCTTTACCGCTCAAATTTGGCTGATTTGACTCAGCTCAACCTGCCCTTACTAGTCTCGGGCAGTGATACGCACCTCCGCGCATCTGCCCCTAATTATAAAAAGCGCGGCCAGCAGTTCCGAGATTTCTCTCTCCGCCCACCGCCTCACCCGTTTGAACACCCCCCTATCCCGCTCAGTGCCCCTGGCAAATATCTATACCCGAGAGTCTGGAGCCTGTCTCGTGAGCGACATCTGCACTAGCTCACCAGTAGCCGCGACCTCATTGGGCTAGCGCAACCCGTTTGTATTTCAGCGAACCAGGCGGTGCGTGGTCATAGCTATCGCAGCCGTGCGTTGAGCACGGCGCGAGGGGTCCGGTCGATGTTCACGTTTTGCAATTTGGAGACTTACATGAACACGCACCGCGTTAGCACTTCTTTTGCCGAGGACCTTTCGGACCTGATGGCTGGCATCGCCCGTTTCAATGAAGTGGCGAGTGTTGCGCGCGACTCGTTCGCATCTCGCATTTCATCGCCGGGCAAATCTCGCGGGATGCCCGATGCTGCATACGCACGAGCTCGCGTGAAATTGCTGAAAAACCGGAAGGCGTCGGACTCTTGCCCTCAGAGCATCAGCCGCCTTTGCTCGCTTCGAGCGGCGGACGAATCTGAGACGAGCGTCAACGAGTCGAGTACAGAAAGCCCGTCGACAAGTGCGCCGCTCCACACGCAAATGCCGGCGCCTATCTTCGTATGCCGCGGGAATCAACTATATGAGGTGGCAATCCTAACGCCCGAGATTCTTCGGGAACGTTGCTGGCGACAACTTGGTGACGTCGCCTTACGCTGGTCGGCTCTCAGTGCTCTGACCAGAGTTTTTTGCCCCGTTTCCAGCAAGCAGGAATTCGAGGATATGGAGCGCTATCTCGCAGCGTTGCCCACACAGGCAATCGTCGCCTGTCAGAACGCGTTTCTTGACGACCTACTCAGAGCGCCCATCGAGCATGGTCGCACGAAGGAAGTAAGCAGGCTGCGCCACGTCGTGAGGGCCGCGCCAGTCTGGACGGAATTGACGATGAGACTTCGGCCCATTTCCCATGGTCCGCTTGAACGCGCAACTACAAGGCCCTGTCCAAATCCATTCCGCCCAGGCGAAGCAGCCCAAACCAGAGTTCAGTAACGAGGTTCATGCAATCACAAACGAGACACACCCCTGGTCTTTGTTGCTCACCTCACTTTCGGAGGTCGAACCCCAAAGCGCTACAGGAGATGACCATGACTTTCGCACTTTTCAACGATACCTTCGTCACCTATCCGCTGTCGGCGTTTGACACGGCCGATATGGTTCAACTGATTGGTAATGGAATCCACGTCTACAAATGGAAAAGCGAAGCAGAACTTGAGAGGCTGGTGGGGAAGTACTGTGACCGTCGCCTGGACCGTCCTCACCAAGCGGCGTCTATGGATACTGGGAGACGGCGATGACTATTAATCTTCCGACCGCCGTCCCCCTAAAATCCCAGTGGCAAAAGCTGGAGAATCGATGGTTTTGGGAAAGTCCACTTGGGACAGCATTACCGCCGTACTCCGACGACGAGTTACGGGAGGAGCTTGAACGGCTCGGAACACCTCCAGACGGACAAAAGTACGTTTGGACCGCCCGATGGTACTCACCATCGAGAAAAGTGCAATCCCGATGTGGCAATGTCATCTCTCGCTATACCTCTCGGAAAATGGGACGACGAGTGGCAACTGAGAGCCGCAAGCCAGAGTACGGTGCTGTCGTGAGGTATGACTGGGACGGGACAACGCGCGAGTTCTATTGCCAACCGCCGGAGGTCAGAATTCGAGTTGAAACTGAAAAGAAGCGGTCTGACGGAACAGTGACCATCTATCAGGCGCCCACCCCTTACACCCCGGACATCCTCCGACTGACCCCGTACGGCATCTACATCGATGAGTGGAAAACCGAAAGGGACCTCGAAAAACTAGCTGAGGAGTATCCACGGCGCTTCTTCAAAGACGATGAGGGAACATGGCGATGCCCAGAACGCGAGCGCTACTTCTCCGCGATGGGCATCACGTTTTGCCTGCGTTCAGGCAACGAGAACGGCGCGGTCTTTGTTTCAAATCTCGAGTTTCTCGAAGACTTTCTGTGCAACAAGTGCGCCCCGCTAACCGATGTTGCCTGGCGGGCGATTGAAAAGATAACGCGCGATTCCTGCCCGATGACGTTGGGCCTACTTCTCGCACGCGCCTATCCCGAGCGCACTCCGTGGAACGAACCTCTGCTCGTCGAGACCCCGCCCGACGCGTTCCTCGTCGACGACGTCTACAAGGCGATTGCGGACCAACGGATTTTCATCGACTTGGAATACGATGACCTGAGCGAGCCACAAGACGTTGTAGTTTGCAGTTCCCGCGCACAACTCGAGGCACTCCAGTTTAACCGGCCTGTTACGAAGGCGGTCAGCGACAAGGTTACATTTGACGTTGACATGGGTACCGAATTTACGTTCAAGGGTCTGCCAGAGGTGTTCGAGGTTTCGTTTGCCACTTCAGAGTCCATTCATTATTTCGACCAGCACACCCGCAATGGTGGCCTCATGCCGGTGGCAGAATTCGAGCGCGCACTGTTCAACCGCGAAATAGTTCTTCTTTCATCTGCGCTGGCTACCGATGAGCGCCTTGCTCAAATTGACGGTCTCACCGACTACCAGATTGTCGAGGGCAAAAATCGATTCTTGATGGTCAACGCCCTTGAAGCCGGCAAGCAGGTTCGATGCAATCTAGGTAAAAGGCAGGTACAGCGAATACTGAGAGCGGTTCGCGCGGCAGGCGAATCATTGCCCGCCCGCCGACGAGCTGCAACTCCGAAGCGTCGCAGCGGGGGACGCCGGCAGGTTTCGGAAAGACAGCTTGAACTGATTCGTGAAGCCACTGTTCGAGGTAACAACCCAACCAATCCCAACGGGGAGGCCTCCTATCAGTTGTATCTCAAGCTCAGTCAAGAGGCAGGCGTGGACCTCGTCTCGAGAAAGACGTACTACTCTCACCGAAAGAAATTTATCGACTTGAAAGCACGTCAAGGCCCAAGGTTCGCATACAACGAGGAGCCAGCGACCTGGTACCTGCATGTTGAGGACAAGATACACGGTGGACGTCCCTTCCACCGCGTTCATATCGACCACACGAAGCTCGACGTCTTCATCAAAATCCGAGGCAAAGGCGGTAGGATTTTCCGAAGGCGTCCTTGGCTCACAATCGTGATGGACGCCGAGACCCGAGCAGTATTGGCCTTCTACCTGTCAATCCATGCGCCGAGCACCATCAGCTGCATGATGGCGATTCGGGCGATGGTGCGAACATTCCGACGTTCACCCGCAATTATCGTCGTCGACAACGGAAAGGAATTTCATTCCGCGGCGTTCGACAAACTTTGCGACCTTCTGTACATCACGCTTCAGTTCCGCCCTGCGCACAAGTCCCGGTTTGGCGGCGTCATGGAGCGATTGTTCGGAACGACAAATACCAAGCTTATTCACTATCTGGTGGGCAATAGCAAAGCATTACGCAACGTTCGTACGGTCACGAAGTCCGTTGACCCGATACGAGCCGACCTGATGAGCTTTGCCGAATTGCATGGTCTTCTCGATGAATACTTCTTCCGAGAATACAACCTTAAGGTTCACCCAGCGCACGACCACGCTCCCATCGAATACATGAATCTTCGGTTCGCTGTCACCGGACGTCGTCTTGCAAGATTGACTCCTTACGATTCGTATTTCTACATCCTGACGTGCGTACCTCCATCCAAAGGCGACACTCGGCAACTCGACAAACAGATGGGCGTCAAGATTGGTCATGTCTGGTATTGGGCAGACGAATTCGCCGACAAGTCAGTCCGCCCCCAGAAGCTCCCCGTTCTTATCGACATGTGGGACGTGAGCATCGTTTATGCATTGCTCAATGGCAAATGGGTCCGATGCCAGTCGAAGCTGCTCATGAAGTATCGCAGGCTCACTTACGTGGAATGGGGCTATGTGATTCACGAAGTTCGCATGCGCATGCACGGACAACCCGACGAAGCTTTGGAAACCGCGATGTACGAAGTCCTCAACGGCCACACTCTTCCGGACGTAGCATCCTTGACGGCGGCTACCCGTCAAGTTTATGGCGATGCGCGTCTCATCGAAGACCATACAGCAGCCCAGAAGGAAGCATGCCTTGACATGCCTATCACCACGCCCGCAGAGCTTGGCCCACCCGATGACGACAGCATCATGCGCATCCCGTTACCCAAGGCAAAGGCGGCGCGCTTCAAAATGAACTACGACTCCCTGCCCACATCCCGTCCGGTCTAGTTAAGGAGGTTCCATGAATTCCGTCACCTTTGAGCAGGCACTGCATGGAAGTCCCAACGATAAGGGTGCGTACATCGCAGCACTTCGGTTCATGCATCGAAACCTCGAGAAAGTTCTTGGCGAAGTCGAGAGGCACATGATTCCAAGCGCCGGTCTTTCTCTTACCGTCGTTGTTGGTCCGGCAGGCGTGGGCAAAACAACATTCGCGGGTCTCGAGACAGAGATGTTGCTCAAGCTCTATGACGTGGAGATACGCGAAAACCCCGGGGTCATTCCGGTTGTGTTGAGTAGCATTGACGCGGCCGATGGAAAGGACATCAACTGGCAATTGTTCTACCAGCATCTCCTTGATGACCTTCATACGTTGAGTCCGGACGTCCCCGCCCAACGCGACGGACAACCTGTCGATGGTGTGAAGAGCTACCGGGTGACATTCGAAAAAGCTCTCCGCAATCGGGCGGTTCGTCACGTTTTGCTGGACGAAGCTGTGCACTTGACTGATTCGAGAACTGACCCTTTGCAGTACGGGAACCTTTTGAAGTCTCTCGGGAACCGTGGTTCCATGAACTTGCTGCTTATAGGTGCCTACGGCTCGGAAAAGATAGTTCGCGCCAGCGGGCAATTGGCACGTCGAATCAGCGTGGTCCACTTTCCGCGGTATCTCGCGAATCAGGACGATTTCGACGCATTCACGCAGTTCATCAAGGACCTAGCGAAGGAGCTCCCGCTGCCGTTCAAGGTTGACCTCGGAAAGTATGTTGAAACCCTCTTTGAGGCTCACCTTGGCATCCCCGGATATGCAGTTAAGACCTTGGTGAGGTCAGTTATTGCATGCGCGTACGACGGGTGCGAATCGTGGAAAGACGAATATGTATGGAATGCGCTGCCATCCAAAGCAGAATACGAAACGATTGGGGCTGAGACGCTTGAAGGAGAGCAGAACATCCAACCCTATCTCTCGTCTTCATATCCTATTGTTTATCCGAGCGAAGCCGAATTGCTTGCGAGCCTTGCAGCAAGGCGGGCTCGAACGGTCGGTGACGCTACGCGAGGATTCCGTCGATGAAAAGTCCGTTTCGTACGCAGTTGCCTGGCGGATGGCCTGACGAGGCGCCGGCGCGGTCTATTCTCTTCAGCCTTCCGCCCTATGGGTGCTCGGGCGAAGACCGCGAGAGTCTGGGCAGCTACATTTGTCGTTTGAGCGATGCTCAGGATATTCCGCGCGGCGCGTTGGCGTCTCGTATCGTAGGTCCGGTCGCGCGCGAGCTGTTTGGCGCAGACCCCCGCCGCTTGGCTCAAGACATTGGACGTGCCGACTACGCTGCCAGTGTCTCTAGTCAAACGGAAGAGGCAAATCACTGGGCGTACGCGCTCAACAGCCTCACGTTGCGCAACAACCTGCAGCTTTGTACTCTGTTGCCATTGAGAAACCTCGTTTCGCCACTGAAGTTGATGTCAAGCGACAGGCAATTTTGTCCCTATTGCTATAAGGAAGATGAGCAGTTGGGGCGCTCCCGCTACGACAGATTGCTTTGGAGCATAAAGGCTGTCGTTGCATGCCCCTTGCACAGAGCACGGCTCGTCAAGCGCCTGGAGCAGAAGCGCGACGCCACCTTACCCGACGATGCTGACACTCTTCTCGCCCAAGGTAAGTTATCGGAGGTGGCCTCAATGCTTCCGGCGTCAGAATACGAAATCGAGAGCGCACGCCTCATCGCGGAACTTCTGGACGATGCAGTCTTCTTTTCGGGTCTTCGCTACGAGTCGTCTGCTCAGTCCACCTTTCTCGTCCACGCGATTGATAGCCTGTTCGCAGGAAAGTCCGCTCAATTCGCTGTGCATCTTGGCGTCGGCAAATCGCAGGTGCACGGATGGGTTAAGGGAAAGGTGCGCATGAGCCTACCGCGGCTCGCGCTGACCGCCTACTGTTGCAACTGTGCAATCGCGGATATTTTGCTTGGCAACCGAGTGTTGCTATCGCAGCGCGCAGCACCCGAGTGTCAAGACCGTCGTTTGCTCCAGGCGGGTGGCACGGGTGCCAAACGGCCGAAAGATGAACTTCGCTCGGAACTCGGCGAAATGATTCGCGCCGGCGCTACAAGAAGCGCGGCCGAAGCGGCAAAGGCCGTTGGAATTTCAGTGAAATTTTTTCGAAAGGAATTTCCCAGCGAGCACGCGGCCGCAGTTCAGCAGGGTCGCGACCTTGCGACGGCCCTTCGAGATGAAGCTAGGGCTACATACGACCAACTTTACCTAGCTGAACATCTCTCACTGCAAAAAGCCGGAATCTATCCTGCTCGAAGGCGGGTGGTCTCGCGCATGCGTGGCATGGTCAAAACTTTGGGAAGGCATCAGGATGCGCAGAGAGCCCAACTGAAAGCTCATGCCGCGACAGGCGTGCGACTGGCGACGCGTGGACGCAGACCTTCGGGTGGTCCAGGAAGCCAACAACAGGAAAATAGAGTCTAACGCGGGACTTTTTGGGTCGGCGGGTATTACCTACAGATGTCGTTTACGACATTGGTAGGGTAACGACACAC
>NZ_JACSUE010000028.1:0-50146 GCF_014384845.1 Caballeronia sp. EK | reverse complement strand
ACGCAGACCTTCGGGTGGTCCAGGAAGCCAACAACAGGAAAATAGAGTCTAACGCGGGACTTTTTGGGTCGGCGGGTATTACCTACAGATGTCGTTTACGACATTGGTAGGGTAACGACACACGCGTTGTATTCCCCGCGTTGCTCGCACAAATTTGCGATGAACACCTCGCGCGGATCATGGTTGACGGGCCTGTCCTTGAACACCGGATGATTGACCCCTGGCAGCTTCGCTATGTCCAGGCTGCCCACGTTCTTCTTGCGCGCCTTGTACTGGGCGTAACGCTCCACCGCGTGTTCGGCCAGCTTGCGCAGATCCACGCCGTGGCTACCGTCCGACGGATCGCCGAGCGCCGTTTCGCGGAACGCTTCGATCAGGAACGCGATTCCCTCGTACCCGTTGCCTCCATGTGTGTAGCCGGTATGCGAAAGGAAGCCGACAAGCGCCTTATTGAGTTGCACGCGCTCGGGGCTCTCAGGACCGTCGGCCGATACGGCGCCTTTCGCCCCTTGTGCCGAAATGGCTCCTGGACCGTTTGTGAGCAGCAGCCCCGCGAGCGTCTTGAATGCGAAAAGATTGTCGGGGCCAGGTTGGAGATCGAGCAATGCGGCGAAGCAAATCTCGGTGAGGCTGCGTTCGTTCAAGAGCGATTCGTTGGTAAAGCCGCAAAAACCGTCTGGTGCGTGACGCGACGCGTCCGCCGAAGCGCCGATCAAACGTCCGAACAACATCGTCCACCAAGGCAAGCTCTCGGCGGTGACGCGCGACACGCGCTTGCGCATGAGTGGGCCCCACGCCAAAGTGGTTGTGATCGCGGCGAGCACGGCGTCCGCCGTCGGGTGCGCTGGCCGCGACGCGAGCCAGCGGATCAGCACCGACTTAGCGCCACGCTTTGCGAGCCCCGAAAGCATTGCTTCGGCGCGCGGATCGCGAGCGTCCGCGAAGAGCGGCTCGCTGCCGGTGCCGTCGATCTGGCCGATATCAAAGCTTTCGTCGAGCGCATTGGTGAGGCCCGCAGCGGCGAAGTGGTCAATCAACCATTGGGCGGCATCGCGCGCGGCGCGCTGACGCTTCGGCCCGACGATCGACGCCGCAGCCGCCAGAATTGCGTTGGGCGCATTGCCCGCCTCTCGCGCTGCCTGAGCCGCGACGAGCTCCGGCGTTCCATGCAGATTGACCGATGCCGCGATCGCTACGTTGATCAGCTTTTCGTCGTTCTCGCCGCCGGGTTCGTGCAGCAGCGCCAGATTCACGTTCGCTTCGAGCGAGCGCGTCGCGGCGTCGAGCATCGACGTTCCGTGAAGGCTGCTGACTTGCGTTTTCGCATCCATCTGCGAGGCGCCCGATGCGTCCTTGAGCGACTGACGCGGCGCAATCGCCCCGATCTGGCTGTTGACCTGCAAGACCTGCTCGTCATACGGAGCGACCGCGCCGACCACGGGAATCGCAAGTTCAGACGGCAACTCGATCCCCTGAGCGGAGCCGAACCACGGCTTGAGCGCGAGGCTGCCTTCGGGCTCGAAGTCGGGCATCGTCGCGTTGGCGCGCATGACGGCGGTCAGCGCCGCCGGGATATGCGCGATGTTCGTGACGACCGCGCCCTTGGCCGAGCAGCATGGATCGTCGGGGCTGAAAAGTCGGTCGACGCCGAACTTCTCCATGAACCAGCGTTCCTTTGCTTGCGCGTCGTCGGAACCACCGGCCATCGCGCCCGCATGGCCGACCGCGCGTGTCAGCCGGCTTTTCCACCGGCCCACCACGCAGGCGACGACCGGTTTCGTAAAGGTCGCGTCGGCTTCGTAATAGCCGCCCGGTTCGCAATAGAGCACGGCGGCCTTGCTGCGCGCATCGTTGGCGAGTGCGAATGCGAATTCCGGCGCGGCGTAGTGGATGTAGACGTCCTTGCCGCTGGAAATGACGGTCGACGTGCCCCAGCCGCTCATGCGCAGATATTGCGCGATCGTCGTGCTGAAGCCGCCGGAGTTTGAGAAGATAGCGATCGAGCCTTTGCGCAGCGAATCGTCCGGATTGTCGCCCCCGAGCGCTCCGCCAATCCTCACGCGATTCCACGAGTCCGCTACGCCCAGCCCGTTCGCCCCGAAGATGTCGACGCCCGCTTGCTGACCCATCGCGCGGATTTCGCGGGCGTCATGCACGGCGATCTTCTCGGTGATGATGAAAATCTTCTTGAGATCGGGATTGACGCGAATCAGTTCGGCAACACCGTCACGGGCAGCCGATGGCGGCAGATACACCACGCCGCAATTAAAGCGATGCCCTGCCTCCAGCCCTTCGCGGACGTTGTTGTACACCGGAATATCGCCGGCCGATGTGGAGAGCGCTTGCCCCCCCTTCCCGGGTGCCGTACCGAAGACGATATTGCCGCCGGAGAAGGCATGACTAACGGGCGTCACATCGGACGACTCGCCGCCCAGGATGTTGAGCACGCACACGCGATCGTCGCGTGTGGCGATTTGCGCGAGCGAGTTGACGCCGACGAAATATTTGAACGGTTTGCTGTGTTGTTTATGCATGTCGTACTCCTCAAGCCTGAGCCGTTTCGGCTTTCTGCGCGGTCGCGCCAATGCGTACTGCGATCTCGGCTCGGCCACCCTCTCGCATCCACGCGTCCGCCTTGCGTGCGTACTGGATGACTTCGCTGATGTCGGAGTCGAATCCAAAAAGTCTGTAAGGCAGCCCGAGCGAGTCGCAGGTGTCCCTTAACGCAGCCATGCCGCGCACGAGGTTCGGCCCGCCGCGACCCAGCACCACGTAGAGCGGCGTCGGTCCATGCTCGCTGAAGTGTTCGCGAAGGGCATCGGCCATCGCGCGCAGCGTCTCGAAGATGTCGGTGTTGTTCGACTTGCCGCCGATAATGAAAAGCACGTTCGACTGCTTGAGCCAGTGTTTAAAACAGATACGGGCCACTTCCTTCATCTTCGCGTATGGCGGATTGCCCCCGAAATCCGACGAGATGATCGCGGCGTCGCCGAGCATTTCGGTCACGAGCGAGTTGGCACCGCCGCCGAATGTCGGCGCGAGGATCGTTCCCTTGTCGTTGATCACGTACACATCGCTTTGGCCCTGATGCGTGCGCAACTGATTGATCTCCTGCTCGAAGTCGGAGTAGTCGGCGGCGAACAGGTGTTGCGGCAGCCCAAGACGCGTCCAGCGCGGATCGTCGCGATCGAAGCCGCACTTGAAGTCGCAGGCGACAGGGGTCAGCCGTCCGTTCTTGTCCTCGCGCATCCGGATGGGATTGAGCTCCAGCGTCGTCATGCCGAAGTCATGAAAGAGCTCCCAGAGTTTTGGCAACTGCTGCACGAGCGGCGAGATAATCTCCTTCGGCGCGCCGATCTCGCTTAGCGCATTCGCCACGACGAACGCCTTGAGGCCCGTCAACGCATCAAAGGGCACCATCGCCACATGCTTCGGGTCGACCTCTTCAATGTCCATGCCGCCCTTATGCGAAAGCGTCATCGTCGGCGCTCGGAAGCGGGTGGAATCGGTGATCGAGAAATAGACTTCATGCTCGGCCGGAACGCCAGCTTCGAACGTCACGCCGTTCGCCTTCGCCTTCAGGTGGCCGACAGTGTGTTCAGCGAAGTACAACCGTTCTTTTTCGCTCAACGCGGTCTTGAGATCCGCTGCACGGCCGAGCAAGCCCGCTTTGCCTTTCTTTCCGACACCTCCCTTGAACACGGGCTTGATGAAAATCTGGCGATGACGATCGATCAAGGTCTTGATCTCTTCCTCGCTGGCGCTCGGGCCGAGGATCTCACTCGCCGGAAATCCAACGAATTGCAGCAGGCGCGCGCCGTGCAACATACCGGTGATTTGCATGAAGTTTGTCTCCTGAAGGGCATTGCGATAGAAAGAAACGGGTGTTTGGACAAGAGCCAGACATGACGATGCGGCCGCCGCGCCATTGACGCTCGGATTCGGATGTCTGGTTTGCGCAGAGGCTAGGCCGCGAAACCAGGCGGCCTCGAGCGGCAATCGTCAGCCGCGATGGATGTGTTGTGTGACGTGCATGGCGTGTCTCCGATGCGTTCTACTTACGTTCCAGTTTGCTGGAATCTTGAGTACAAATACTGTCGCAAAGGGGCTGAAAGTAGAAGTGCAATCTTTTCAAGTATTGATGTCGTCTGGCTATCAATGCGAGTTCTGTGGCAGCGAAAGTCGTGCCGTGTTTGCGGGTGCTAATTTGCACCGATGCGGTTGATATACGGGGTCGGCCCACCGAACGCAGCAAAACCCGCCATCACGCATACGCGATACGCGTGCTCGCTAAAGCGTTGCCGAATTTCGAGGGCTTCTCGCACGGCTGCATCGGAAATATACTCAGGCGATTAGGTACATGAAGTTGCGAGGTGAAGGCCGATTTACGCGCCCTGCTTGCTCCTGATGCGGTTATGCTCTCTCCTGCCGAGGACTTCCAGTGTCGAGTGACTAGGCGTCCGCCGAACGCATCGACGGCTTCGAGCGCATCGCGAGCGTGATCATTCGCCTTTGATTTACGAGGCGCACTTCCCGCCACCCTCCGACCTACAGGAAACCAATCAAACAAAATGATCGTTGCATGGGCGCGACGGGGTCGGCGCAACTGGAGACCATTGAGCGTGACCGATGTCGACTATGTCGTCGGCACCTTTGTGGATCAGTTACGGACCTAGCCGCTCCCCTTCTGTCCACTTTCCACCCTCGCTTGAGCCACCGCGTACGACACGGCGCATGGTCCATGCCTTTGAGGAGATTGGCCAGCGCGCGTCCGCTGCGCGAGTTCGAAGACGACCTAACTGCTTCGACTGTCCCAAGGCCGGCGTACACCGCCATATCTTTCGCGGCTCGACTCGTGCAACGGTCTCTTCAGCTGAGCCATGCGCGCAGACCAACATTATGCGTGTACGATCACCTTGCGCGTGTCCGCCAGCCGTACCGGTCAGACAGCAACGCGCTGTCTCGATAAGCCTTGCCTAGGTGAGCCAAGCGAGTGGCTCGCCCGCGCCCACTCTACTGACCATGGGTTTCTGAGTGCGGTTAATCGCGCCGAGCCGGGCGCCCACCCAGCGCTCGGCCTATGATTCAAACAATCAAAGACTCGGTCTAGCCGACAGGGTGGCCAGCAGATCTGTCAACTGTTCAATGTCAATCGGTTTGACAAGGTGATGGTCGAAACCCGCCTGCGCGCTGCGCTGGCGATCTTCTTCTTGCCCATAGCCGCTTATTGCGATTAATGTGACGCCCGCCGTCTCAGACCGGCTTCGGAGATTCCGCGCGAACCCTCGGAGCGGCCATCGAACGCGCAGCCGTTGGCAAGTGGCCAGCTGAAGCTGATGATTGTGGACGACAATTCATATGGGCAGCGCGGTCTTCTGGAGCGCGCTGTTCGAAGCGCTGTGCGGACGCGCAGACGGTCGATCCGGGGCGACGAACATCGGGAACGCGGCCGCGACGGGTGCGCTCGTGGCCTACGTCGTCGATTATCAAAGAAGAGCAGACGAGTCATGTTTGGGTGGAAGTGCGCGCCTACTCGACCGGCGAAGGCGGGATCGCATCGTTTTTTCGGGACATCACCGAGCGGAAGCGCCGCGCCGAGGCCGGTGTACTTCGCGCTCGGCCTTCTTCGCCGCGATGCGTCGCGCCAGACACAGTGCGTGATGGCCTTCATCGCCGCGTAGTGTCCATGCCCCTTGTGCATCGCGCCGGCGGATGCTACCGCCGCCGACGCCGCCCTGCCGTGGCGCCCGATCCTATCGCTCGGGTAAGCAATTCGTGAACGTGCGTTTGCATGGCATACCTTCACGTCTCTCGACTGGCTTAGTCCCGTGAGGCCATCGCATCGGCTTTCCCGACGCCGCTTCAAGACGTCGATGCGCGGCGCCCGTTTGTTCTCTCGCTGGTAGCGCCCCGCTGCCGCGACCAACATGACGCCCGCAATCCCGATGAGCGCAGTGCGCGGGCCTGCTCGCGCAACATCGATTGGGTCGCATCGACCGGTTGAACTCGCTAGCGAAGCGGCACGCTGCGACTGAGCTGCGAATGACCGGTGAGCGTCAGCTAAGGCGTGAGACATGTGGAATAGGCTGCGAATAAGTCCAATTAGATTTTATAAGGAAATTAACTTAGGTTAACTACGACAATGGAAATAGGTAGACATGTGTCATTCGAACAACTACTCGGTGGGGTCGGGTTCTTGACGCCGACGTTATTTCCGCGGTCAACAAAAAGGGCGTCAACGGGCTCGCGCGGGCTTGATATGCAGCAATGCAGACTGGCTTCGTTTAGCCGAAGCCGGATGCGGCGACGCAGGCGCGGTAAGTCATGCTTATAAGGGAAACGATCTAGAACGTGGTCGAACGTCGCAATGGTAACCGGCCTTTAACATGCCAAGCGCAGTGGCGCGCCCCTGCACGAGGAGGCGCGCGGCGAAGAATGCGCGAACGAGCGATGCACAGCGACACGTCGTCACCCAGCGAGGGGGCGTCATGCCTTTCTCGACGTTTCGTCGAAAATGCCGCGCCCGATGGAGATGATCGCGTATTCCAACGCATTACGTTGCGCCTCGGACGCACTTTCGAACGGTCGGGAAGAACGCGCCAGGTGCCAATCGGCGAGCACCTTGCCGGCCCTGTCGATGCGCACGATTGCGACGTAACCGTCGGGCGAGGACGTCCGCGTTTGAAGCTCGAGAACCGGGAACGTCAGAATGCCGACAGTAAAATCGCCCCATGTTTCTTGAAGTACGTCAAGCATCGGAGACTCCAACGCCCGGATGCTTGTCCTGTCCGGGCAGAATTGGTCTGATATTTGTTTTTAGTCCAGCTCGTGTCGATTTGAACGAGTTGCAAGCGTCTCGTCGCGCCTCTGATCGTCGGCTCAGGCATCGCTACTCAGGGAGCAAAGCGCCGCCTTCCGACAGTAAGCACTTGCTTTGTCTATGAGAGATGCCAATGTTTTACATGCACCGATTCGGGTTTCTGGGCGATAACCATACCTCCTTTCAGCTTCGCGTTACCGTTCCCATGGGCCGTATTGGATTCGAACCAGCGACCAACGGATTAAAAGTCCGCTGCTCTACCAGCTGAGCTAACGACCCGATCCCCTCGATGCCCTAGCCAATATCAATCGTGCGGCTCGCGGGGCGCGTCGGCTCTAATTTCGGCACCGTCAACGTGAGCACGCCGTTGTCAAATTTCGCCAGCGCGCGTTCTGGGTCAGCGTAATCCGGCATCGGGATCATGCGCACGAACGTTCCATGGGCGCGCTCCAGCCGGTAGCAGCCATTCTCTTCGCTGCGCACGTCCTGCTTTTTCTCGCCACGCAGCAGGATCGCCCCGTCCTCGACGCTCACATTCAGATCTTCGCGCGCCATGCCAGGCAACTCGGCTGTTATGCGCAGCACCTTGCCCTCATCGACCACGTCGACGCGCGGCTGGAAGCGTGACGAACTGAAGTCGCCAAACCATCGTTCGAGCGTGCCCCGACCCGCAAATGGGTCATGAAAGAACTCTTCCATTGCATGCCACGCTTCGCTTGAAAACAGTCGCGCAATGTCAGGCCACGAGGCCCGCCACTGTTCATTTGTCGAAGGCGTTTCTTTGCGATCGTCCGCATCGGAGTTGCGGGATGAACCGCGAAGGAACTTGGAGGGATTCCATTTCTTCGGATCGGTGCTCATCGTATTCTCCTCTATAGCATGGGAGACCAACATTCCGACGCAGCGAAGCAAAGTACTCGCAAAGAAAATTGCTTTCGCACGGGGCCGGCGGTTCGCTGGATGAGTCTGTCTCCAATGCACGCACTCGTGTCTAACACCCACATCGGAGCCAAGGGGCGGCAGGTGGCAGCCTGACGGCCACCACCCGGTTCCTTTCCGCTACCGTTGCCGCCGGCCCTCGGCTCAGTCCGTCCGTATTTCGATCCGGCGCGGACGGGCCTCGTCCCGACGCGGTATCGTTAACTTCAACACGCCATCTTTGAGGTTGGCATCGATTTTTGACGCGTCCAGGTCAACCCCGAGAGAGAACGCCCGCGCAAAATGGGGCCGGCGAATCTCCGCATGCTGCAAGCGCAGCCCTGCCGGCATGGGTACCATCGCCTCGGCCTCGATGTATAGGCTGCCGTCGTGTACCTTTACGTCGAGTCGGTCCTTTGTCACACCGGGCAAATCGGCCCACAGGGTTACGCCCTGGCTGTTCTCGAAGATGTCTACGGGCGGAGTTAGCGTGATGCGACGTTGCGACTGGTCGCCTTCACGCCTCGCCACTTCCGTCTGATCCTTTTTTGCAAGCTCGGTCGTGTCGTTCATGATGTTCTCCTCAGTCCGCAAAAGATTTCACTGCACCGTGATGGCCCGGGGCTTGGACGTCTCCCGCTTGCCGATGCTTACGGTCAGGCAGCCATTGGTGTATTGCGCCGAGACCTTGTCAGGGTCAGCGTGCTGCGGGAGCTCAATGACGCGCCGGAAAGTGCCGACGAACCGCTCGTGCGCGTAAGTGCGCATGTCGTCGCCAGTTGCTTCTGGCTGCGAAGGCTCGCGCTCGCCGCTGATGGTCAGCAGCCCCTTGTCGATGGATACGTCAAGTTTCTGCGGGTCAACACCCGGCGCGAACGCGACGATTTCGATCGAGCCGTCGGTCGAGCCGATGTTGATCTGCGGGAAGGCGCCAAAGGGCCCGGAACGGATGCTGGACGGGAAACCGCCGAAGAGGCCTGCCATCTGCCGTTGCAGACGGTCGAACTCGCTAAAGAGGTCGGTCCCGAAGTTAAGTTCGCTCATGGTCAATCCCTCCTTTGAACGAGCAGGAAGACGAACCGGCCTACGCGCTCCAGTTCGTCTCCCGTGCCGCGGGCAAACAAATCGAAACACGCAGCGCGCCGGACTGCTGGCGCGACTGCCTGAGCGAGATCTAAGATAGGTTGCAGAACAGGAATTTCAAGGGGACGAGCGCTGATGTTTTGTTCATGGAAAGCGGCGGCCGAAGCCCTGTTATGACGGTTTCTCCTGACAAACCATGCGACGACACCATGGATTCGAATACGAATGGATGAGCTTGAGCCAGCACAGTGTTCTGTTACGTGCCAATAAGGTTTTCGCTCCGCGGCGAATGCGTGTGGCGGTCAGAGTCATTCCGGCTCCCAGTCGGCAGTAACATGAGCGCCCGCGCGCGAGACGGACCAATCAGACCGAGTAACCGACTGCCCCTTCAGCGCACCGGACGATTCTTACTCCGCCTTACAGCGACAAAGTGGTCACCGTATTTTGCTAGGCGTAAGCGGCACCCCGGTCCCGACACTAATGCGTCGCTACCTCCGCCAGCGGGTGGTCGTCAGGGGCGCGTGACGTGTCCCAGCTCAGGCATTCAGTTTTCAGGTCGCCGGGCGATCCGGGAGGATCGTTGTATAGTCGCCCGGGGCGTACCGGTCCCTGCCTCGCTGGAACGTCCCCGTAATCCAAATATCGCCCTGAAGGGGCAAGGTCCGCAGCGGCGAGCTCGTTGAAGGTGCGTCGCCTGTCCAGAACATGGTTATCGCGGCCGCAGCCCCGAGTAATACCTGCCGTGCGTTCATAGCCCTAGCCTCATACTCTTGCAGGCCCATTGGGGCAAATCCCCTATCCATCGCTGGGATCAATTCGAAGCGTGTTGGCGGCGGGCGTTATCGCGGCACCTGAAAGTCGCGCATGCTCACAAACAGCGAAGTGGGACCCGCATCGCATAATTGCCTGCATGCACAACGGCGTTGTGCTACCGCGCTCCGACGGGAGAGGCGTGGAACCACCCGTGGCGCATGAGGACATGCTCGACCAGACTGAACGAAGCCGGGCGCAAAAAACTTGCTCATCGTCTTCTCCTTCGACGCAGCAAGGAAGAGAACGGGCTTGCGCGCCCCATTTCGCCTGCGATGCTGCCGGCTAACAAATAGAAACACGCAGCGTGCGACCGATCGGGCGGCGGACACACTGCCTGAACTGAAAATAACGTACTCAATCTCTTTGAAAATTTCAAGTCGCCGCGGTGGACTGAGGGGGCAGCAGCGCCGCCGCGAGCGACAACGCAACTCAGGTCGCACGTCGGCGAAGACGAACGGCGCTGTGGTCGAACGCAGTGCGCCGCCACAAACGCACTCCTTGCGCGGCCCTCAGTCCACTGCGTTTCAGGCACCGCCAATGAAGGCGTGAACCCAGGCTGCGATGCTCCTCGGCGACGGGCGCCGACGCCGCCGTGACGGGGTGACGTTTCCATGGTCCCGTTCCGGGGATCGATGTCGTCGCTCATGACATCGCATGACCGCTGCTGCTCGTTCTTCCGGTCCAATCTTAGGCTTGAAAATCGTCGCTTTGCCCATATCGTCCCGCGCAAATAGATCGATTGGGAGGACATCGTGGAATTCGATACTGATTGGCGTACGCTTGGCAAGCACCGCATCCGGCTGCGCTCAGCCAAAGGCTTCCCGACCGAGGTCATGCATCAACTCGCGGAAGTGACGCGGACCGCGGTCGACAACAATATGAGTGCGCGGGCGCGCGTCGTCGACATCGTCTTCGGGCAAGAGAAGACCTACGACATAACAGTCGGCTCTACTGTAGCGGAGGATCGGCTCTGCGCGCCGCAACTGGAGGCCGCTCTCGCAACGGTGATGGGCCTTGTGCCTGATCAGGTCAATATACTTGTCCGGATCGTGGCCCAGGAAGAGGTCGACCTGCACTTTGGGGTGTATGAGCGGATGCTTGCGGAAAAGGTCGGTGCCGTGCCACCGATACAGTGATGTCAGGGCGATCGTCGCCCGAACAGCGAGGGCAGCCGGCGGCGACCTTCGGGTGCAGTCGGCTAGCTGGCCACAATTGCACCGATTGAACACGTGGAACACGCCGCGACTCGTGGTTCTCGCGCTGCCATCGAACATCGCTTGTCCACGAGCGCGGCAACACGGCGTGCAGTCACGCGCCGTGCGACCGTCCGAGCTCGTCTGAAGGGTCTATTGATGCGCTATGCACCCCTCGTGCCGCCTCCGGCGGCATTTTAGCCGCGTCCGATCGCGACAATGGGATGTGGCGCAGTCAGCGCGCGGGATCGGAACCTCCGCTCGTACGACGCCGGGGGCCCACAGCCCCATCGGCGCCCCCAAGGCCCGGCGCCATGACGTCGAAACGAGAAATGCCGCTCTTCTAGACGGTATCAGCGACATCATCGACGCAAATACCGCAATCGGGTCGCTCAGAATCTCCCGCACGCCGACGCGAACGCGGCCCAGTTTTTGCTCGACATGGCGGCCGACGGTACAACACCACACTTCAACATATGTTAGCGACGATCAATCAGCCAGATCCGTGCCGTATCTCATCGGGCGTCGACGGCCTGGACGATATCCTGGGCGGTGGTTTGACGCCGCACCGCATGTATCTTCTCGAAGGCGCCCCGGGTGCAGGCAAAACAACGTTGGCCATGCAGTTCTTACTTAAGGGTGCCGAAGTCGGTGAGCCAGGCTTGTACGTGACCTTATCGGAGACAAAGGCCGAACTCGTGGCCGTCGCTGAAAGTCACGGCTGGGACACCGCGCACATCACGATCATTGAACTGCTCACCGATGAGGGCCTCGATCCTCGTTACGAACAAACGATTTTACATCCCGCGGAAGTTGAATTGGGCGAAACCGTCCGTGACGTCATCGCGCGGGTCGACGACTTGAAGCCGGTCCGCCTCGTCTTTGACAGCCTGTCCGAACTCCGAATGTTGTCGCAGAACCCGCTGCGATACCGGCGTCAGATCCTCGCACTGAAGCGCTATTTCGCGACCCGTGCCTGCACGGTGATGCTGCTTGATGACAACGCCTCGGAACCCGGCGATCTTCAGTTACATAGCATCGCGCATGGCGTGATCAGCCTCGACAATCTGGCACACGATTATGGTGGCGAACGCAGGCGACTGCGCATTGCCAAGATGCGTGGCATTAAGTTTCGCGAGGGATACCACGACATGACGCTCGAAACGGGGGGCATCAAGGTTTATCCTCGCCTCGTCGCTGCAGAGCATCACAGCGACTATTCGGCGAACGCATTGAGCACTGGGACATCCGGGCTCGATGCGCTCCTCGGCGGCGGCCTTGTCCCAGGCACAAACACGCTGTTCGTCGGGCCATCGGGCGTCGGTAAAACGACAACCGTCGCCTCATGTCTGCTGGCTGAACTCGAGCGCGGAGAAGCCTGCGTCTACTATCTGTTTGACGAGACGCGTACCACGCTGCTACGGCGTTTAACCAGCCTCGGCATTGATCTCAGGCCCCACCTGGAAAGTGGGCTGCTGACCCTGCGCCAAGTCGACCCTGCCGAAATTTCGCCGGGCGAGTTTGCGAGTGATGTGCGTCGCAGCGTCGAGCGGGACAACGCGCGCTTTGTCGCCATTGATAGTCTTAACGCGTTCTTGCAAGCCATGCCTGGCGAACGCTATCTGCTGTTGCAGATGCATGAGTTGCTCACCTATCTTAATCAGCGCGGCGTCATCACCCTACTGGTCTTGGGGCAGCATGGTGTCATCGGCGAGATTCAGAGCGACATTGATATCAGCTATCTTAGCGATGTGGTCGTACTGTTCCGCTACTTCGAGCGTCGGGGTGAAGTGCTCACCGCGGTGACCGCGGTCAAAAGTCGCGCGAGCGGGCACGAGCGCTCGATACGCCAGTTCCAGCTAGGCAACCGCGGCCTAATCGTCGGCGAAGCGTTGCGTGATTTCGAAGGCATTCTGGGCGGTCTTCCAAGGTACCAGGGGGAGACGGCTATGCTGCCCCCTTCGAACGGCAATAAAACACCCTCCTCCGACTAGCGCAATGGAACTTCGCGTTCTCATCATGGCGCCCTTCGGCCGCGACGCCGATGTCATCGCCGACGTTCTCGCGAGCGACGGTCGAAGCTGCTTCTCTTGTCTTGACTCGGAATGTCTCTTGAAGGAACTCGAAAGGGGCGCGGGCGTTGCGATTGTTACGGAAGAATCCATTCAGGACGATAGCGCTCGCTCGCTCGGAGAGTGGCTCGAGCATCAAGCTGCCTGGTCCGATCTCCCCATCATCCTGCTCTCAGGGCGTTTCGCCGGCCGCCGTCCCATGGCGAGCCTCGACCTGCTCGAACAGCTTGGAAACGTACTGGTTCTTGAGCGGCCCTTGAACTCCGAGACGTTGCGTCGTGCGGTGACGTCGTCCCTGCGCGCCCGCGCTCGGCAGTATGAGTCGCGCAAGCATCTGGCGGAATCCGAGCAACATCTGATCGAACGCGTGAAAGCGCAAGGGGCGCTCGAGCACCTAAATGAATCGCTCGAAAGTCGTATCAGCGAACGCACGCGTGAGCTTGCATCGGCGAATGATCGGCTCATGAAAGAGATCCATGAGCGCGCCAAGGTGCAGGCCGTGCTTGTGCAATCGCAAAAGATGGAAGCGCTGGGCCAGCTGACCGGCGGCATCGCGCACGATTTCAACAATCTTCTTAATGTCATCATGGCCAACGCCGAGTTGCTTGCTCGTCTAAGCGTTGATGAGCGGGTGCGCAAGATGGCAGCAACGATCAAACGCGCCACTGAGCGTGGAGGCAAGCTCACCGCCCAATTGCTCACGTTCTCACGCACGAGCAATCTCGACTTGAAGGCCGTGAACGTTACTTCGCTGCTCCAAGGCATGCGTGACATCATCTCGATCTCGCTGGGACCGGCCATCGCATTCTCTACCCATGCGGACGGGAAAGATCTTTGGACGCGGGCGGACGCGAACCAGCTAGAGCTCGCCGTGCTCAACCTTGCCATTAACGCGCGTGATGCCATGCCGGGCGGCGGACGCCTTTCCATCCACGCAAACGAGCGCCCTGCGCCGGATGAAACACTTGCCGCCGGACGCTACGTCGTCATCAGTGTGAGCGATTCCGGAACGGGCATCGAGCCAGGTGTGCTATCTCGCGTGTTCGACCCGTTCTTTACGACAAAGCCGGTCGGCAAGGGTACCGGACTGGGATTAAGTCAAGTGTACGGAATCGCACGGCAGGCAGGCGGTGTTGCGCGCATTGCGAGCGAACTGGAAAAAGGCACCACTGTAGAGATGTGGTTGCCGCTCGTAGAAAAGGAAATGCAGGAAATCGTCGCCGGGTCAAACTTGGATAACCGCGCGGTCGAGGGCCGCCACATCCTCGTAATTGAGGATGACGAGGACGTCCGGAGCATGCTTGTCGAATGCCTGCAGGCCTTCGGGTACACCGTTTCACAAGCACGTGACGGCGTTAGCGGTCTCGAGCGCCTTCACATCGACGATCCCGACCTGCTGATGGTCGACTATGCCATGCCCGGGATGAACGGATTGCAGGTCATAGAGAAGGCCCGAGAATTTCGCGAAAGCTTACCGGTAATTTTGGCCACAGGCTACGCAGATGTCGATATTTCGACGCTCGCTGATAAGCGCCTCACGGCGCTGCGCAAGCCATTTCAACTTGACGAGCTTTCACGCGTGGTCCGCTTGGCGCTGAGCGCGCCCACATAACGAGAATTAAAACGTAGCTACGCTGGAGGACCTCACAACAAGCGAGCGATTGGTAGATCGTACAGTCAAGTTCCGGTCGCGTAACGCCGACAATGCTCGAGGTAGCCCGCTTCATGGTTGCTCACCAATTGGACGATGCTGTTCCAAAGCCATAGCGGCGCGTCGATGGTCTTCGATCGATTGCGACCGAGTTCCGCTCGCCACGCCCGCTTCGTTGCGTCGTCCATCTGCCGCGCATGTGCCTTACCTACGACAGCCGCGAGATAGTGCGCGACGTGCATCGCGTCATCCTTGCCGAGCGCCTCGATCTCGAGCTTCATGTCCTGCGGCAACAACTCGCGGATAACGACGCCGCGATCGAGCAGGCGCGCTGCGCGCATTCGCTCACCGAGATACGGTGAGAGGTTTCGGGCACCTTCGAGGACACGCAACGCGTTGTCGCGCGGCATCGCCACATCATCATAACGGGGCGCCGCGGGCTTCACGCCTTCCTTGATGTCCATCAGACACAGGTCGTCGCCTTCCACGACGCCACCATCGATATCGAGCAGGACCGCATAGCGCAGACGGCCGAGGGAACTGCAACCCTTCACCCAATACGCCGCGTCCAGCACGACAACCTCGCCCGAGTCTTTGCGACCCTTCAGGCTGGTCGGCAGACTCGCAATGTCTTCGTCGGCGAAAAACGCTTCGATCGCCTTTCGCTCGTCTCTGGCAAGAGGCCAGAATCGCCTTCCCAGGGGAATCGCCGGATGAAGATCGTCGATGCGCTCACGCGCGAGATGCTGCCACGACCGGCGCACGGCTTCCTTCATCGTCACGTGAACAGGTTCAGGACGTTTGATGTCAATGACCTCACCTGCGAACGCGGATTCATATCCGGCAGCCAACGCCTCGATCATTCGCACGACGTTCAGGCCGGACAATGAGGACCCGCGCGCAGCCGTCGCGAGCGACAATCCCAGGCGGACGACGTCATGCACGGGATTGCCGATCACCGTCTGATCGAGGTCGCGAATCTGGATCTCCACTTTGCCTTTCGCATTGGCGATCGGCCCAAGATTGCCGGTGTGGCAGTCGCCGCAAATCCAGATCGCCGGTCCGTGAGGCAGCGAGTCTCCGTTCGCTTCGATCACCCACTCGTAAAATCGTTCTGTATTGCCCCTGACGTATGCGTGCGGCGAGCGCGCCATCTTGCAACGGCGCAGTTCGGAGAGAAGCGCCTGTCGGTCATCGGGCGCGGGCATCCGCTTGTTCGCTTCGCTGTTCTTCGTCATATTGTTTGTCGTAGGTGGCTGACCAGCATAGCAGGAGCTGTTCCGTTGTCTTCCAAACGGCTTACGCGGTCGGCAAAGTGCCCGTCGATGCTCTCCAGATTTCCCCCGACCTGTTCCAGGGCGAATGACAGCCTCGACAACGACTGCAACTGGCGTAAATCTGCCTCGATGCCGGAAATAGCGGCCGCGATGTCGGACCGGATGGCCGCGGACGTATCGTTCAGTGGCCCGAAAAAACGTTCGGCCGTTGGCAGCGGCCCGCCGCCGCGCATCCACGCAGCCAGTGCTCGCAGATAGTAGCGAGCGCGATCGCGTACTCGCGCGATGCGCGACGCCAGCACCTTCAGAAGCTCGCCCATGATCTCGAAGGCGCGCGAACGGGAGAATTGCGGTCACACGCTCAACGACACGCCGATGCCGATGGCCGCGCCCAGCGCGATTGCTCCTGCACGCGACACTGCGCCCGCGATGCTCGCGGAAGACTCGAGCGCGAGCGCCGCAGCCACGACGATGCTTTAGTTCGTGGTCGGAAGGCGCGTTGATGCAATGCATGCCACGAGCGTCGCGAGGGCGAATCGTGGCAAGGCATCGGCGACATCGGGGAAATAATGCAGCGTCACGAGACCGACCGCGGTGCCGATCACCGCGCCGATCACGAGCATCGCCCGTGCGCATGCCACGGCATCGCGATTGCTGAGTTGGCGGATCCTCGCCTCGGAGCCGATCATGAGACCGCTCGTCAAAACCCTTCTCGCCCTTTGCCTCGCCGCCCTCGCGCCGTTGGGCAGCGCACAGGAATCCGTTATCAGACACGATCGGCAAAGCGGCGATGCCCGGCTGCAGCTCCTGGCGACGTTCGAGCATCAAGTGACCGGCGTCACCGTAACGCCCGATGGCCGCATTTTCGTCAACTTCCCGCGCTGGACGGAAGATGCGCCGATCTCCGTCGCCGAGCTCGGCAGCACCGGCGATCTTCGACCGTATCCCGATGTCGAATGGAATAGCTGGCGCAATTCCCGACGCGACGAGGTCACCCCGCAGGACCATTGGGTCTGCGTTCAATCCGTCGTTGCGGATAAGCGCGGCAATCTCTGGGTCATCGATGCCGGTGCGCCGGCCCAGTCGCTCGTCGTGCCGGGGGCGCCGAAGCTCGTGCAGATCGACTTGACGTCGAACCGCGTCGCGCATGCCTATTCGTTCGACGAAACGATCGCGCCGCAAGGCAGTTATCTCAACGATGCGCGCAACAGCCCGGACGGCCGCTTCGTCTACATCACCGACTCCGGCGTGCGCGGAGCGATCGTCGTGGTCGATACGGCGTCCGGCTCGGCGCGCCGCGTGCTCGACGGCGATCCGAGCACGCAGGCCGACAAGAGCGTGACCGTCAAAGTCGACGGCAAGCCGCTACAGCAGACAGATGGACGACGCGTAAGTTTCTCCGCTGACGGGATCGCGCTGACGCCCGATGGGCGCTATCTGTACTGGCAGGCGGTGGAGGGAAGAACGCTCTATCGCATCGCGACCGACGCCCTTCAAAACGCGCAGTTGAGCGCGCAGCAGGTGTCGGCGCGGGTCGAGGCCGCCGGCATCGATGGTCCCGCTGACGGTCTATGGTTCGACGAACGCGGGCGGCTTTATGTGTCGTCGGTCGAACATCATGCGATAAGCATGCGCGATGGCGAGCGCTTCACCACACTCCTGCGCGATAAGCGCCTGGTCTGGCCCGATACGTTCTCGGAAGGCGTGGATGGCACGATCTATGTCACCGACTCACGGATTCCCGACATGAGTTGGTTCAACCCGCAAAGCCCCACCGCGTTACCGACGCGGCTCTATGCGATTAGGGGACGTTAAAGGTCGTCGTCTTCGTCGGCTAGCTGACGAAGACGATCTCTTGGACGAAGGTACTGCTGCAAGTGAAATGAGCGATCCGCCCGATTCGCAAATTAAAGAGCACTTGTTCGAGCCCGTGGACTTCCCTGCCGTCCTTATGCTCGCCGACGACCGTCGCGCCGCACGCCTCAGGCCCATTGCGCTTGAGGTCGATGATGCGGCGGATGGCGCCCTGCTTATTGGTGAAGTATCTATTCATGAAGGGCGCGCGTGCGTTGTCGTGCTGCGATCGTAGCGCAGCTTGCCTTAAGTGAATGTTATGTTGAATACGTTTCCACTCGATCCACGCAATCCTGCGCGAGTTGACGCCTCAACAGCGCCGGATGATTTCCGCGACTTCCAACGCGGTAACGGGCTTGCGCAGATAACCGTCGAATTGACGCGATGATTCCATGTCGAATCCACTCTTACCGGTCACCGCGACGATACACGCTTCGGTTGATGCACCCGCGCAGCGAACGTATTCGCAGAGCTTGCGTCCGTCGATATCGGGCAGGCCGATATCCATGAAAACGGAGTCGTAGCGCGTCTGGCCTGTCATGCGTAGCGCCTCGCCGCCGGTGCGCGCAACGTCCGCATGATGGCCGAGCGATGCGGCCAGTTCGGCGAACGCCGCCGCGACGTTTTCATCATCTTCGACGAACAGAAACAGCATTGTCGATACTGGCCGATTGCGGCCAGCCCCCGTGTCTTTGGAAGGGCGCGCGTGCCTAAGCAACCTGAGCAAATCCCGTACCTTCGGGACGGACCTGCAAACGCTGCTACTTTCATTCATCCCGACCCAGCACGGAAGGTGTCGATTTCGCGCCGAGGTGGAGGCTACCTCGCCGTCGACCCTGTCGCGACGTCGCTTTAGCGCGACCATCCCGGCCGGCTGCTTTCCGGTGTCAGCGCAGGCATGCACGTCCATTCACAAATGAAGCACCGATCGATGCATCACTCCAATCCGCCAGTACCGTCGTGGTCGCTGCCGTCGAGTTGGATCTTGTTACCCAAGCACGCCCCTCGTGCTCATGTCTGGTAAATTTTCGGCGACATCTTTCGGGCGTGTTGGAGGCCGCGGCGCAATAGGACATCGAAGCGTCCGACACTGCCGCGAGCGACTCGCTGACGAAGTCCACGAACATTCGTCGAGCGCCGGCGCGGTCAACCGCTTGCGTCCGGCGCGTCCGCCGTCTCATAAGTCAGGTACGCGCGGTGCTCCCTGATCTAAAAAGACCAAACGAGTCATGTCGTGTTCGTCGACGTCGACCACTTAGCGCGATATCGTGGAACATACATAGCGGCTTCCGCGTCCCGGCGTCGACCGAGTGCATGGCAGAGCTTTACTTTACAGAGAGGGGTTACCGCCGTGCTACGCAATGTACGGGCAAAAAACCAGCCCCAATGGGCTCATTGCTGATCAATGCCGTCTGACCAGGAGCGCACCGTGAAAGCTTCCAACCGAATCAAAATCTCGCTGATCATCGCACTGACGACGTGCAGTTGCTTTATGGCGGGCTGCAACCGCAACCGCACCACCGTTACCACGGGGAACGCGGCCAGCGACACCGCGGCCGCCGCGCCAGCATCGGGCGCCTCGGTTCCGACTGCGGCGAGCTTCCCTGCTACCGCGGCCAGCGACACGCCTTCGGGCGCCAGCCAATAACGCCTAAACCCAGTACGCCGCGAGTCAACTGATCAACGAACTCGCGTCCCTGTCTACGGACAAACTCCCGACGCACCAAAGTGCGTGACGGCGTTCATCGCAGCGCACGGTCCGTGCCCCCTGTGCATCGCGCCGGCGGATGCGACCGCCGCCGACGCCAGCCCTGCCGCGGTGCCCGATCCTATCGCTCGGGTTAGCAACTCGTGAACATGCGTCTTCACGATAACCTCCACGTCTCTCGACTGGTTTAGTGCCGTGACGCCATCGCATCGGCTTTCCCGACGCTGCTTTACGACGTCGCTGCGCGGCGCCCTTTGGTTTCGCGCAGGTAGCGCCCCGCTGCCGCGACCAACATGCCTGCCCGCAACGACCCTACGCGCCTTGAACCCGAATCGACTTCCACGCCGCCAGGAACCGGGCGGCGCGCGTTCTTATTACGCGGAAGCGCGGGCATCGCGGTCGCGTTCACCGCCGCTTCGGCTGGCAACGCGTGGGCTGCCGGTCCGACGGGCGCCGACGCCAATCAAGTCAAGCTCCCGCTGATTCAGGATCCGAACACTGAGCAGAAGGAAGAGACACCGGACGCCAGCTTGCCGCCCGACGACCGCATCGGTTATGCGATCGTCGGACTCGGTCGCCTGTCGCTCAACCAGATCCTGCCAGCGCTCGCGCAGTGCAAATACTCGAAGGTCTCCGCGCTGGTTTCGGGCGATCGCGCGAAGGCGCTGCGCGTCGCGCGCCAGTACGGCGTGCCGGAGGCTGACATCCACGACTATCAAAGTTTTGAGCGCCTCGCCGACAACCCGCGCGTGCAGGTTGTCTACATGGTCTTACCCAACGGCATGCACAAAGAATTCACGTTGCGCGCCGCGAAGATCGGCAAGCACGTGCTCTGCGAAAAGCCCATGGCGAATAGCGTCGCCGATTGTCAGGCCATGGTCGACGCGATGAAGCGCGCGAACCGCAAACTCATGATCGCATATCGCAGCCAATACGAGCCGATGGATCGCATGATCGCGAAGATGGTGAAGGACAGGCAACTTGGGCCGCTGCGCGAGTTCATCGCGGGCAATTCACAGAACGTTGGCGATCCGTCCCAATGGCGATTGAACAAAGCGCTGGCGGGCGGCGGTGCATTGCCCGATATCGGGCTTTACTGCCTGAATGCGGTGCGCTTTCTTTCCGGCGAGGAGCCGCAGGAAGTCATCGCGACGGTGAATCGGCCGGAGTCCGACCCGCGCTTTGTCGAAGTGGAGGCGTCCGTGCACTTCATCCTGCGATTTCCAAGCGGACTGACGGCGACGTGCATGTCGAGCTATGCAAGTCACGAGTCGCGCTTCTTCAGGCTGCAGGGCGCGCAGGGCTGGGTGGAGATGGATCCGGCGTTCGGCTACAACGGATTGCGCCTGCGGCACGGCAAATTGCTGGGCGGCAAGAGCGCGGCTACCGAAGTGCAGATCGATCCGCAGAATCAGTTCGCGCGCGAGATCGACCACATGTCGGTGTGCGTGAAAGATGACATCGTGCCGCACACACCGGGCGAAGAAGGCTTACAGGATCAGCGCATCATCGAGGCGATCTACGAGTCCGCTCGCACCGGCCGCGCAATCAGGCTCGCCGCGCCCGCAGTCCCGACACGCGGCCCCGATCCGCAGATGGAAGAGTTTTGAGAAGTTCTGCAATTCACCCGAACATCCAAGGTGGAAGGTCGGCTACTTTTCCGGGCGAAACGATCGGCGTATTGAAAATCAGCCCATCGAACCGAGGGAAACCGCGATGGTTTCGTCCGGAAAAACTGCAGCGGCAACGCCACTCAAGCGCTATCGCGATAAGCGGTACTTTGGTGCCACGCCTGAGCCGTCTGCATCGAAGGCGAGTGTGGCAAACAGAACGCCGACTCAGGGCAGCAGCTTTGTTGTGCAGAAGCATTGGGCCAGTCGCCTCCACTATGACTTCCGGCTCGAACACAACGGCGTGCTGCTCTCATGGGCTGTTCCCAAAGGGCCGTGCTACGACCCTGCGAAGAAGCAGATGGCGGTGCACGTTGAAGACCACCCTATCGATTACGCTAGCTTCGAGGGAACCATCCCTCCCAAGCAATATGGCGCAGGCACGGTCATTGTGTGGGACCGTGGGACGTGGGAGCCGGTCGGAGACGCTGACAAGGGTATGGAAGCAGGAAAACTGATTTTTCGATTGCACGGTGAAAAGCTCGCCGGTTTGTGGGAGCTGGTGCGGATATCAAAGCCGGGAGACAAGGCCGACCAGTGGATGATGTTTAAGAAACGCGATGAGTGGGCGCGACCGCTCGCCGAATACGACGTCATCAAGGCACTCCCCGACAGCGTCATTGCCAGTCCCCTTGGACTTGTCGAAGAACGCGAGTCTCGCTCTTCCGAAATCGGCCCACTGCGCTCCCGGAGGTCGACCTGTCGGATGCAGTGGCAGCGTCGCTGCCCGCTAAGCTTGAACCTCAACTGGCAACGCTAGCGCCTTCGCTGCCAGCAGGCGGTGACTGGATAGTTGAATCCAAGCTAGACGGTTACCGACTGCTAGCTCGCATCGAGAAGAAGCGAGTGAGGCTGTTCACACGCAACGGGCACGACTGGACATCTCGATTCCCATTATTGGTCGCTGAACTCAAGGACCTACCTCTCTCGAGTGCATGGTTGGACGGCGAGATTGTCGTGCTAAAAAACGGTATCCCCAGTTTCTCCGCTCTTCAAAACGCGGTTGATGGGCAATCGAACAACGACATCGTCTACTTCCTTTTCGACGTGATATTCCTTGACGGCAAAGACCTTCGGAGGGTGCCACTGTGGTCCAGGCGTGCGGTACTAGCGCCGATTGTTGAAAACTCAGGAAACCGGCTGCTATACAGCCAGGACTTTAACGCTCCGCCGGCGCAGATATTTGAAGCGGCGACAGGATTGGGGTTGGAAGGGCTAATGCTTAAGCGTCGCGACGCACCGTACGAGTCGGGGCGTACGCAAACTTGGCTGAAGGCGAAAGCACGGCTGCGACAGGAACTGGTTATTTGTGGCATGACCGCGCGTGGCGGCAATGACGGAGAAGTGGGCAGCTTATTACTCGGCTATTACGTCGGCGGCAAGCTTCATGACGCGGGGAGTGTCGGGACTGGTTGGGATTCGAAGGCTGCACGCGACCTCTGGAAGCAACTCACACCTCTTGAGCTCGACGCAACGCCGTTTCACACGCCACTCAAGAAGCCAGGCAGATGGTCAAAGCGAGCGGTCGGGAGCGAGAGATGGGTAATGCCTGTCCTGGTGGCAGAGGTGGAGTTCACTGAGTGGACGGCCGATGAAGTGATTCGGCAAGCGTCCTTCATAGGTCTGCGCCTTGACAAGGACGCTCGTGGCGTAGTTCGCGAAGGCGGGACGACCCGGGCCCCTGGGTCTCATCCTCAAATGAAGATAACGCATCCCGAACGCGTGATTGATGCGTCAGCGTCGGTGACGAAAGCCGACCTCGTTCGGTTCTACGCCAGCGTCGCGGAGAGGATGCTGCCTCATCTCAAAGACAGGCCCGTTGCCCTCGTGCGTGCGCCTGAAGGCGTAGCCGGTAAGCTCTTTTTCCAAAAGCACGCCGAGCGCACAGCGATGCCCGGGCTGAAAGCGCACGACCGTGATTTGTGGCCAAAGCATCCGCCATTGCTAACGGTCGACACAGCGGAGGCTTTGTTATCCGCGGCGCAGATGAACACTATTGAATTCCATACATGGAACTCGGTAGTGCGACGGCTCGAGGCGCCAGACAGGGTCATCTTCGACCTCGACCCTGGCGAGGGCGTCAAATGGGCTCACGTTCAGGAAGCGGCTTTACTCGTCCGCTTGCTACTGTCGGAGTTGGGCTTGCAAGCGTGGTTGAAAACGAGCGGTGGCAAGGGCTTGCACATAGTCGTGCCGCTGAACCCCCGCCTTGACCACGCCAAAGTAAAGGAATTCTCGAAATCGTTCGTTGCACAGCTCGCGAAGACGATTCCAGCGCGCTTCTCGGCGGTCTCTGGTCCATCGAATCGCGTGGGGAAAATCTATGTTGACTACCTTCGCAATGGGAAGGGCCAAACGACCGCCGCAGCATTTTCGGCTCGAGCCCGGCCGGGGATAGGCGTTTCAATGCCAGTTGCTTGGGAACAACTTGCTGACCTCAAGAGCGGTTCGCAGTGGACCGTACAGACCGCTCGCGAGTACTTGAGCTTCCAGGCAAGCGACCCTTGGAGCGATTACTGGACGACGAAGCAGTCGCTGGCCTCTGCGACGAAGCGACTGCCGTAGACTGGCGGTCCACCCAGCCCTTCGTGCTTGATAATCGTCAGTCGTCGACGCGGAACCCAACTTTCAAGGTCACTTGCCAGTGCGCAATCTTGCCGCCTTCTGTATGGCCCCTAGTTTCTGTCACCTGAAACCATTCAATGTTCCGCACTGACCTGGACGCTTTTTGAAGCGCAACCTCGACAGCTTTATCGGACGATTCAGGTGAAGAACCTGTGATTTCGAGAAGTTTGTAAACATGATCAGACATACGAGCTCCCAAGACAATATGCGTCTTCAATCGTTGATGGTTGGTGGTTAATTCGATGTAATTTTGGGCTCTCGAGCTTCGCCGCGGGTGTTCGAAGGAGGGGCCGAGAGCCCGCGCGGAGCTAGCTTCGTGCTTCCGCTCCCTTCAATTCATCGTGTTTGTGAGCATGCGTTGCAGCGTATTTCAGCTCAAAGTGCGCTCCCTTGCCGCTGCGTGTCGGCGGGAAGTGTTCGCCCTCTACGCACGTCACATCGAACTTATCTTTGCCATCGTCATGGACGACAGAATAGATACCGGATACTCTCACGCGCTCACCTGGTTTATATGCAGTGTCGCCAGCCATAGATTGCTCCTCGAGTAGTGACGAGTGCTGGCAAGCAACTGCTGTACCTTGCCAGCCAGTCGAGTGCGTGTTTGCCCAGATCCCCTGCTAAGGTCGTTAACAGACCAGCCACGGTACGCGCTCTCGCCAAGTTGCAACTTCAGGTCCCGGGTTGGCTTTGGTCATCACGCTCGCACTCCGCGGCATTGGATTTGACCGGCTGGAGACGCCTAGTCACGCCTGAACCGACTCGCGCTCAGAATCACCTGAGGTCATGTGTGGCTCTTTTCTTGCTGCAGACGGGAACGCTCGCCTTAGGATACACTCGCATGACAGCCGCTTCTCTTCCTGTACTCGTGCAACGAGAAGGCACATGGTCCTACGATGGGCGTGTTCTCCTCGACGAAATTGCAGCCATGCATGCCCTCTATTTGGGTGTCGGCGGAAAGTCGCGCTTCTCGCCTAGTGACATAAGCACCGCCCGAGGGCGTTTTCTTATTGCTCGAACCGCGAGGGGTGAGGCTGTTGGTTGTGGTGCTTTCAGGCGACTCGACTTCGGTGTCGCAGAGCTGGTCTGTATCTATAGTCGAATGCCAAACGCCGGCATCGGAAGAGCCGTGCTGACGGGACTCGAGTCGAATGCGGCAAAGGCCGGATACCACTCTCTTATGGTCGAAATGCCGAGACCGAACCTGTCGGAACAGCGTTTCTTCTGGCGCATGGGCTTCGAGCCAGCATTTCCCACCGCCGCGAACCTCAAGCCGGACCAAGGCTTGTTCATGCGGAAAAAGGTGTCGGAGGTACGTTAGGAGGTGCTTTTGCTGGCTTTCGGGCGGCAAAGGGTCGCCGCATTCACGTGTGGTCGAATCTCGTGCACGTTGCATTTCCGCGCGATTCTGCCCTCTTCGGCGCGATTTTCCGCAGTGCGATCGCACCATTCCTAGCGAAGCTTCTTGGGCAAGCACCTAGGCCAAACACTATGCTGCGATGATTACGTAGCAGCAACCCGGTCCCAGCGCCGTCGATGGACGACCCCTCCTGCGACCTCGCGTTGACGGGTCATGCCCTCCAGCATTCCGTCCATCGGTAAGAAGTCTCGTCGATTACGACGACTTCGCCGCTCTGGCACACTTGAAGCATGATGCGGGAGGCGGAACAGTGCTTGCTTAAGTGCTTTTATCCGGACGGGACGAGCTCTCGGCCCCGCCAGCGCGAAGGAGTGGCCATGTACATCTCATCATTCCCAACCATCACGGCGATGATCCGCATGGATCACACGCACGTGATGGCGACTTTTCATCGGTATCACGCTGAAACGTCTTGGTGGAGAAAGCGCTCCATCGTCGAACTCGCTTGTACGGCGCTCGAAATTCATGCGCAACTGGAAGAAGAGATTTTTTACCCCGCGCTGAGCGAGGTGATGGCCGGTGACGAGCGCCTAACGAAGAGCAAGCCCGAGCACGACGCGATGAGGGAAGAGATAGCGAAGCTGCGCGCCATGGGGCCGCAAGACGCCGCTTACGATGCGCGCTTCATGCAGCTCATGCGCGAAGTGATGCATCACGTCGCGGACGAGGAAACGGTATTGCTTCCCACTGCCGAGCGCGCGCTGGCGTCACAGCTGTCCGAACTCGGCATGCGCATGACGAAGCGCCGCATGCAACTCGTCGCGCAGCATCGGCCGACTGCGATCGCGGCGAACACCGTCGGCACGTTTCCGCTCGCTTCGCTTGCTGTGATGTCGCTTGGCGCTCTCGCTATCGCGCATCGTCTGCGGGGGGCCGCCGACGCGCGGCGTGGCGGACGCCATACGTGATTCTCGTCACGCTTAGCGCGGCCTTCCATTCACCTCGACGATCAGCACCGGAATCGACTTCGCGCCCGGCACCTTGCTTTCCTTGGCGCAGTGCCATAAAGGCAGGAGCGGATTGCACTCCGGGTAGTAGCCGGCGATGCATCCCTGCGGTATGTCGTAGGGCTGTACGCGCAGGCCTGCGACGCGTCGCTCGAAGCCATCGTCGACGATCGTGCGCAACGTGATGCGGTCGTTTTTCCTTAGACGGTGTTGCGTCATGTCGGCTTCGCACATGAAGATCACCATTCGGTCGCCGCTGATGCCGCGAAACCGGTCATCGAGACTATAGATCGTCGTGTTGAACTGGCTGTCGCTGCGCAGCGTCATGAGGCGCAATGACTGCGGCTCGCGCTCGGGCATATCGGGATCTTCGCCGAGCGTCTCGGGCACGAAGAACTCCGCCTTGCCGCTTTTCGTTTGCCACTGGCGTTCACGAGCGGGCAGATTGCGCGGGAAGCCGCCCGGCGTCCACATTCTCTTGTTGAAGTCGTGGAAGGTGTCGGGATAGGTTTTCGCGATCTCATCGCGCACCAGCGCGTAGTCGTTGCGCCAGCGATCCCAGTCCACCGTCGAGCGTCGCCGAGCGTGTGCTTCGCCAGTTCCGCGACGATATACGGCTCCGAGCGCGCATCGTGCGAAGCAGGCTCTGCCACGCCGCGCGAACCGTGAATGCAACCGGTGCTGTCTTCCATCGACACCGCCTGCGCGCCGCTTGCCTGCGTATCGATTTCGATCCGGCTCAGGCACGGCAGAATGTACGACTTCTCGCCATGCACGAGATGACTGCGATTGAGTTTCGTCGCGATATTGACCGTGAGTTTCAGATTGCGCCATGCCGGCTCGATGCGCATGCGGTCCGGCACCGAACGCACGAGATTGCCGCCGAGATTGATGACCGCGCTGACCTTGCCGTCGAGCATTGCCTCGAAAGTCTCGACGATGTTCATGCCCTTCTCGCGAGGCGGCTCGAATCCGAACTGGCTTGCGAGCTTGTCGAGCGGCGCGAGTTCCGGCTTCTCGGTGATGCCCACCGTGCGTTGACCCTGCACGTTCGAATGCCCGCGCACCGGAGACGGCCCCGCGCCCGGCCTGCCGACATTGCCGCGCAGAAAGAGCAGATTGCATAGCATGCGCACGTTCTGCACGCCTTGCCTGTGCTGCGTGATGCCCATGCCGTAATGCGCCATCACCGCGTTCGCGCGCATGTATCCCGCAGCGGCGGCTTCGAGGTCCGCGCGCGGCAGTCCTGAGACGCGTTCGATCTCGCTCCACGACGCGGCGCGCACATAGTTCGCGAAGGCTTCGAATCCCACGGTGTGTGTTTCGATGAAATCGACATCGAGCACGCGCGGCTCGCCGCGTTCCCGGGCGCGATCGTCGGCGTCGATGACGATCTTGCAGATGCCGAGCAACGCCGCCGTGTCGCCGCCTGTCTTCACCTGATGATATTGCGTGCTGATCAGCGTATGCGCGGGCGTCATCATCTCGACCGGCGATTGTGGATTGCTGAACTTCAACAAGCCCGGCTCGCGCAACGGATTGAACGTGATGATCGGCACGCCGCGCTTTCTGGCTTCCTGTAGCGGATGCAGCATACGCGGACTATTGGTGCCGACGTTCTGGCCGAAGAAGAACATGAGATCGGTCTTCTCGAAGTCTTCGAGTCTCACGGTGCCGACACCCACGCCGATCGCTTCCTTCAGTCCAACGCTCGTGCTCTCGTGACACATGTTCGAGCTGTCGGGCAGATTGTTGGTGCCGTACATGCGTGCAAAAAGCTGGTACATGTACGACGTTTCCAGCGATGCGCGACCGGATGCATAGAACGCGACCCGCTTCGGATCGAACGTGCGCAACTCGCGGCCGATGTCCTCGAAGGCTTCTTCCCAGCTGACGCTCACGTACTTGTCGGTGACGGCGTCATAGCGCAACGGCGCGGTGAGACGCCCGGCGTCTTCGAGATCGTGATCGTGCCACGCGCAGAGTTCCGTCACCGTGTGGAGCTCGAAGAACTGCGGCGTCATGCGCTTCGCGGTGAGATCCCACGCGGTCGCCTTCGCCCCGCTTTCGCAGAATTCGAAGGTGTGCGGATCGGCGGGCTTCGCCCACGAGCAGCTCACGCACGCAAAGCCTTCGGGCTTGTTCTGTTTGAGAAGCACCGTGCTGACCTTGAGCGGCGCCTTCGCGTGAATAACTGCACCCGCGACCGCTCTCAACGATCCCCATCCACCCGATGAATACGGATACGTCGCGTCCTTGCGGTCAGCGTTGTCTGATTCGGCCATATCTTTGCCCCGCACGCTTGCCAATTTGCCTCATGCGCAAGCAAGCCGCGTACCCCTTTTAGCACGGCCTACAAAGCAAGCTGCCCGCGTTGTATCCGCGCGGCTAGTCCTGTTTATGCAATCGCCCCCGTGTGCGTGGCTATCGTGACGGGGTCGCGGATACGTCGCCGATCATGTCGGCCCTTATTCAGGATCGCGCACAAATATCGCTTATGCGCTTTGACCGCGGCGCCGCTGACCTCCCGGCTAAGGGAGTGGGACGTGCTCGAAGAAGCATTCGGGTTCCTCGCGATCAAAGGGATCGCCCGCCTGCCCCTTTCGGGCGCGAATGGTCTAGCTCGATGGCGCTGCCTACCCCGTCATGCTGCTGGGGCTCGCACTGTGTACAAGCCCGACCTTCGACGCCGGCCTGTCGTGGACCTTCGCGGCGTCCGTTGCTTGGGGCATCGTCAGTGGCTCGGCATCGGTTGGGCGTTCGGTGCGGGCGTCGTTAATCCTCACGACTAGGCTACGCGAATGCTCTACATCTGAAGTTCAACTTCGCGCCACGCTAATTGCGGCTACAGGCAGTAATTGCGGAGCCCGCGTTGACGGTCGGCTCCGCCGGGTCATCGAAGTGTTCTTGCGCTTGCCTCTCCTTGCCGAGCGCGGCCCCACTCTTTCAAGCGTTTTGACCTCGTCCGTGAACGTGAGCGCCTTCTCAAATCGCCAGGAGTTAATTACCGGCGACGAAACGATTGTACCTAAGACATTGCGTTTCTCGCCTCGGCAGCTCCGCTGCATAGTTGCGGCGGAAATGCGGTCAGCTCCGTCGTCTCGTGTCATCGGGATGTGCGCCCTTCATGAACATGAAGAGGCTCGCGCCCGCCGCTGCGATCGCGAAGCGCCTCGGATTCGCCTTCACTGCATCGATAGCCTTTGCGATCACTCGCGATCCGATTGGCGCAACGCGCGGGCCGGCTTGCACCGCGGGTGTGGACACGATCGCATGTGCGGCAATGAGAGCGGCGTGCGCACGCGCGTCCGCGGGCACCTTCATCGGCGCCGCACGAGGCGCACGCTCCTCGCGGGATGCCTGCGCTTCGCCATCCGTCGCTTCGCCTTGCCTCACCCCCCCTTCTCGGGCTTCGACTCTCGTTGCAGCGGCTTCGGCGCCGAGCAGTATGACGGCGGCAGCGAAATACAGCCACATCAAAAGCACGGCGAGCGAGCCAGCCGCGCCGAACGCGCTCGCCGTGCCAGCGTGCGTGAGATACAAAGCGAACAGCTTCTTGCCGACGGAAAACAGCACCGCGGAGATGACACCGCCCACGAGCGCATCGCGCCACGGTACGTGGCCGTCCGGAAGATACTTCAACAGCGCGGCGAATGCGCCCGAAAGAATCACCAGGCCGAGCAAGAGCTGCACGATATCGCCGATGACGACGAGCGGCGAATCACCGAACACCCACTTGCCCGCGGCCTGCACGGCGGTGTCCAGCACGAGCGACACGATCAGCAGGAAGGCGACGCCCATGACGAGGCCGAACGAGATCAGCCGCACCTTAACGAGCGTGGCGACCCCCGACTTCCGTTCATTGGGCGTCGGCCAGATGATGGAAAGCGCAGTGTTCAAAGACGAGAACGTCGCGGACGCGCCCACGGCCAGCAACACGAACGAAATCACGGCCGCGATGCCGCTGCCTCCGCTCCGATGCGCATGCGAGACAATTGTCTGGACGCTCTCGGCGGCGTCCTTCCCAAGCATGCCGCTAATCTGATGAAAAAGCTGCCCGCGAGCGGCCTCTGCACCGAACACGAGGCCTGCGGCAGCGATCACCATAACGAGCGTCGGCGCCAGCGAAAAGGCAGAATAAAACGCAATGCTCGCGGCCATCGGTGCGGCGCGATCAGCGCCAAAACGTTTGAACGTGCGTGCGGGCCATGCGAAGGTTCGGCCCATAAGCGATTTGACGTTCATGATTTTCCCCGTTGTCAATGCGCTGAGTTGTAAGCATCGAAGATGCCCGCCTCCGGACGACCGTGGAATCGCATGGCACACGCGTTGCTGATTCCCATTCAGGCCGAGGCGAGGAATTCGATCCGGATAGTGGCCCTTCATTCAACACGCGGCTTCCCTCCGCGATACGCCAGTGCGATTGCTTAGCACTGAGGCTCGCAGCAGCGTGACCGTAAGCGACGCTTTGGGGTCCTCTTGGTCGCTGCGAGCTAAACCGTTCAACTTGATGATTCGCGCTGAGCCCGTGACGGGTTTCATGCGCTCGAAGAGGAGTCGTCCAAATGTTCGTTCATAACAAGCGTCTGCAATACACCGTGCGCGTGAGCGCTCCCAATCCGGGTCTTGCCAATCTGCTGCTCGAGCAGTTCGGCGGTCCGCAGGGCGAACTGGCAGCCGCATGCCGGTACTTCACGCAAGCCGTCGGAGAAGATGATCCGGGCCGCAAAGACCTGTTGTTCGATATCGCCACCGAGGAACTCAGTCATCTCGAAATAATCGGCTCGATCGTCGCGATGCTGAACAAGGGCGCAAAAGGCCAGCTCGCGGAAGCCGTGGAATCGGAAGCCGAGTTGTATCGTTCACTCACCGGCGGCGGCAACGATTCGCACACCACCGCGCTGCTCTATGGCGGCGGCCCTGCACTCACGAACTCTGCAGGCGTGCCTTGGACCGCTGCTTATATCGACACCATAGGAGAGCCGACTGCCGACCTGCGCTCCAACATCGCCGCGGAGGCACGCGCGAAGATCGTCTACGAACGCCTCATTAACGTAACGGACGATCCGGGCATCAAGGAAGCGCTGGGCTTCCTCATGACGCGCGAAATCGCGCATCAGAAGTCGTTCGAAAAGGCGCTGCACTCGATTCAGCCAAACTTCCCGCAAGGCAAGCTGCCGGGGAAACCGGAGTTCACAAGCGTCTACTTCAACTTGTCGAAAGGAAATGACGCGCGCGGTCCCTGGAACGAGGGCGGCGACTGGGAGTTCGTCGACGACCCGCAACCGGCCGTCGACGGCGGAGACGGCACGGCCACCGTGACCGTGACCGAACGGGACGTGGAGGTGCTGCAGGCGATGGCATCGCGCACGGCTTCGGATCCATCGGCCGAGCCGACCACCGGAGCCGATCTGGGCGCAGGAAAAGCCACCGAGGTGTAAGACTGACCGGCGCTGCTGCATATCGGGGCAGCGTCGGCCGAGTCGCTATCTTAATCCGGCGGATGCTCGATCGAAGATCCTTGGAAAAGCGCCACAGCCGAAACTAGCCACACGTGTTGGTAGCCACACCTGTAACCCGTCCCGCGATAACCGTTCTGCGGAGCGCCACGATCATCATGAGTGCCGCGAACGTCCACCTGATACCCAAATGCGCGATCTGGACGCGCAGAAAAAAGCCGGTGTCTGACACGCCGCGCGTGCTCGTCGTTGACGACTACGCGGATACGGCCGACGCCATCAGCATGGTGCTGGCCATCTGCGGCTTCGACGCCCATGCGGTCTACGGCGGCCGCGCCGCGATCGACGCGACCGCGCGATTGAAGCCCGAACTCGTCCTACTCGATATCTGGATGCCCGGCATGTCGGGGCTGGAAGTCGCAGCGCACCTTCGTGCGGACGAGAACACCTCTGAGATCATCCTGATCGCGCATTCTGCTGCGGCGAGCGAGTCCGATATGCAGCGCGCGAAGTACGCGGGATTTGACGCATTTTGCGCGAAGCCGACGGATGCAACGGACTTTGCGCCATTACTGCGTCACTTCTTGCCTGGATCCGTCGCGTGACGTCATTGAGCAAGAATTCGCGTTTCCCGCTTGAGAACCCGCCTGCTCCAGCGATAGCGGGGTCAGCGAATAGTGGCTCAACGGTCGACACCTACCGGCCATGACGTCACGTTTGAGGACGGTGTTCACGTCAGTTTGTACTCGCGTTCAAACTAGTAGCGCAACGCGGCACCGCCGACGCGCAAGGACGAAAGAGCGAAATGGGCGTAAGCGGTACGTGCATTGCTGAGTTGAAGCACCGCTCACGCTCAAGGGATGCAGACCATGAAAGCGCTCATCTGGCAAGGCAAGAAAGACATCCGCTACGAGACGGTGCCCGACCCGCGCATCGAACATCCGCGCGACGCCATTATCAAGGTCTCGACGTGCGCAATTTGCGGTTCGGACCTACACCTATTCGATGGCTTCATGCCCGGCATGAAGTCTGGCGACGTGATGGGGCACGAATTTATGGGCGAAGTCGTCGAGGTCGGCAGCGAGAATTCAGCGCTCAAAATTGGCGAGCGCGTGGTTGTGCCGTTCACCATCATCTGCGGCGAGTGCGATCAGTGCAGGCGCGGCAACTTCTCTGTGTGCGAGTGCAGCAACCGCAACAAGGACGATGCAGAGAAGCTCTTCGGCCACACGACGGCGGGCCTTTTCGGCTATACGCACCTTACGGGCGGTTACCCTGGCGGACAGGCGGAATATGTGCGCGTGCCGTTTGCGGACAAGACCCACGTCAAGATCCCCGAGGGCCTAAGCGACGAGCAGGTGCTCTTTCTCGGCGACATCTTTCCGACCGGCTGGCAGGCGGCCGTGCAATGCGAGATCGAACCGACCGACACGGTCGCAATCTGGGGCGCAGGCCCTGTCGGACAGATGGCCGTGCGCAGCGCCCTTCTGCTCGGGGCGAAGCAGGTCGTCGTGATCGATCGTGTGCCTGAACGATTGGCGATGGCGCGCGCCGCTGGCGCTATCACGATCGACTTCAAGGAAGAAAGTGTGCTCGATCGCCTCAAGGAACTTACACAGGGCAAGGGCCCCGAAAAGTGCATCGATGCCGTTGGCATGGAGTCGCATGCGACGCGTTCCTTCGATGCGCTTTACGATCGCGCGAAGCAGGCTGTGATGCTTGAGACCGACCGACCACATGTGTTGCGCGAGATGATCTATGTGTGCCGTCCGGCGGGCACGCTCTCAGTGCCCGGCGTCTACGGCGGGCTGATCGACAAGATCCCGTTTGGCGCGGCCATGAACAAGGGGCTTACGTGGCGGATGGGCCAGACGCACGTGAATCGCTGGACCGACGACCTGCTGCGCCGCATCCAGGAAGGCCAGATCGATCCGTCCTTCGTCATCACCCACCGTGTTTCGCTCGCCGATGGGCCTGAAATGTATAAGACATTCCGTGACAAGGAGGATGGCTGCATCAAGGTCGTGCTCAAGCCATGAAGGTCGCGTACCAGCGAGGCACGCCATTGCGCAACGCTGCTTAGCAAACCACCGACGCGACTCTCATGCTGGTGATTTCACCTCATCTCGACGACGCCGTCTTCAGCTGCGCTGCGGCGCTCGCGGCATCGCCCGGCGCGGTCGTCTGCCCGATCTCTGCAGGCGCGCCGCGCGAGGCGCTTGGGACCGACTGGGACACGCAATGCGGCTTCGCAAACGCGCACCAGGAGATGCATGCGCGCCGCGCCGAAGATGCCGCCGCGTTGGGGCACCCTCGACGCGCAGCCCCTTCATCTCGACCTTCTCGATTCCCAGTACGCGGGCGATGTCAGCACAACATCCGATGGAGTCGCCTCGGTGTTGTTCGGCGTGACCCGCACGAACGCGTTCCCGATACTTCTGATTCCGCTGGGTCTACTCCATTCCGATCATCGTCTCGTGCATGCCGCGTGCCAAAATGTGTGGCGCGCCGAACCCCATGCTGACGTGCATCGCTGACGAAGATGCGCTCTATCGGCGCATGAGCGGGCTCGTTCAAGCACGCCTTGACGAGTTGGCACAGGACGGCATGACCGCGACGCCCGTATCGGAGCCCCATCGGCACGGACGCGCTCGTACGCAACCTCGCTGCGAAGCAACGGGCGGTAAGTCGTTATGCGAGCCAGCTTCGGGCGTTCTGACCGAACGGGCTATGACGACGTCTTCGCACCCGAGCGTTTCTGGACACTTGAGCCCTCACGCCATGACCGCTGAACGAGACGTCCATTCCGACGAAAAGCCCGCGCGACTCACGGTCGTCGTACTGACTTATAACCGTTCCGACGAGGTTCACGACACCCTCGCAAAACTTGCCGCGCTGCCCGATCGCTTCGACATCGTGGTGGTAGACAATGCCTCCACGGACGGGACGGCCGCGCGGATCGCTGCCGCTTTTCCCTTCATTACGCTCGTCATCGCGCCGGCTAATCTCGGCGCAGCCGGGCGCAATCTCGGCGTCGCGCATGTCAGCACCGAATACGTCGCATTCTGCGACGACGACACCTGGTGGGACCCGGGCTCGCTCTCGCGCGCGGTCAAGATACTCGATGCCGCGCCGTGCGTTGCGGTGTTGAATGCCCGCATCCTGGTCGGCGCACTGGGCACGCCCGACGAGACCTGCGAACGCATGCGCGAAAGCCCGCTACTCAGCGAGGTAAAGCCGGCACCCGCCCTCATCGGTTATTTGGCGTGCGCGTGCGTATTTCGCACGGAAGTTTTCCGGCAAGTGGGCGGTTACGAGGCGAGGCTTTTTATTGGCGGAGAGGAAACGCTCGTTGCTCTGGATGTTTTATCGGCCGGTCACGAGATCATATACATAGACGAATTGATTGTTCACCACCACCCGTCTCCAATCCGAGACAGCGCGCAGCGCCGAAGAATCATGGCGCGCAATGCAGCGTGGGTGGCATGGATGCGTCTTCCGCTGGTCGAAGCGCTGCGGGAAACGCGCAACGCCTTTCGCATCATCCGCATGGAACACTCAACGTCCTCCGATTTACGTGTCTTCTTGGCAGGCATCGCATGGGCGCTAGGTAAGCGTCGGGTGATTCCGCAGCGCGTACAGGACATGCGCCAGCGCGTTCGCCAGGACGACGCCCGCCACGCGACAGAGATAAGCGAGTCAGCCTCTTTCCGTTCTACACACATCGAGTAAAAGCGCGCAGGCCGCCTCGTTCGTCCCAAACGATATTTGGTTCGTCTCTCAACGAACCGCAAATCGTTTCGTATATCTGACGACCTCCGCAACGAGTGGCACATCGAATGCTGAAAGCCCGTCGACTGATCCCCGCGATTGTGCACCCACGCACGCGCTATTGTGGATCGTGACAGGGGCTCCTATGAAAATCGCGCTGATCAGTGAACATGCCTCGCCGCTAGCGGTGGCGGGCGGTGTGGACAGTGGCGGACAGAACATTTATGTCGCGAACGTCGCGCGTCAACTGGTACGTATCGGTCACGATGTCGATATCTTCACGCGCCGTGATCGTTCCTTGTTACCACTCGTCTCCCGCTTCGACAACATCCGCGTGGTAAACGTACCGGCAGGGCCGCCCGTGCAGTTGCCCAAGGAGCAGCTGCTACCGTACATGGATGCGTTCGCGACCTTCATGATCGACTTCATCAAGAAGGAAGCGCAGCCTTATACGATCACGCATGCGAACTTCTTTATGTCCGGCATGGTTGGCTTGCGTATCAAAGATGCGTTAGGTATCCCGCTCGTCACCACGTTTCATGCGCTCGGCCGCGTGCGGCGACTGCATCAGGGCGAATCGGACGGCTTTCCTGATGCGCGCTTCGACATCGAGGACCAACTCGTAAGACGTTCCGATTCGGTGATTGCCGAATGCCCGCAGGATGAAAGCGACCTGCTTCATCTCTACGACGCAGATCCCGCGCGCATCGATCTGGTGCCATGCGGTTTCGACCGCGTCGAGTTCCATCCGATCGAAAAAGCGGTGGCGAGAGAACGCCTCGGCTGGCCGCAAGACCGCTTCATCGTGTTGCAGCTTGGGCGCATGGTGCCGCGCAAGGGCGTCGATAATGTGGTGCGCGCGCTAAGCGTATGCCGCGCTGAACACGGCGAAAGTGCCGAACTTTACGTGGTCGGCGGCAACTCCGACGAAGCCAACGAGATCGCGACGCCGGAGATCGTGCGTCTGCGTGGCATCGCGCGCGAAGTGGGCATTGAGAATCATGTGCACTTCGCCGGCCGTCATGGACGCGCCGAACTCAAGCACTTCTATAATGCGGCCGATGTGTTCGTGACGACCCCGTGGTACGAGCCCTTCGGCATCACACCGTTAGAGGCGATGGCGTGCGGCAGGCCGGTCATCGGCGCGGACGTGGGCGGCATCCGCTATTCGGTCGCCCACGGCGAGACGGGTCTGCTCGTCCCGCCGAAAGATCCGGCTGCGTTGGGGCAAGCGATTGCCATGCTCAAACGTGATCCGATGCTTGCGCGCCGCATGGGCGAAGCGGGCCTCGCGCGCGCCAACGCGATGTTCACCTGGTCGAGCGTCGCGCAAGCGCTGGCGGACGTCTACGCGCGCGTCAGCGGCGAGGAAGCGCAGACCGCAGCGCGTGCCGCAATGGGCGGAGCATCGCGATGACCCCGTTGTCATCGACACCGCGTGCCGCCATCTTCATCGACAAGGACGGCACTCTGCTCGAAGACGTGCCCTGGAACGTCGCTCCGCACATGATGCGTCTCGCGCCCGGTGCATTCGAAGCGCTACGTCTGTTCGCATCGCGTGGCGTGCCGCTTTTCGTCGTCAGCAATCAGAGCGGCGTGGCGCTGGGCAAGTTCGGACGTGATGCGCTCGATCGCGTCGAGATGCGTCTGCATGAAATCGCAGCGCAAGCGGGCGCCGAGTTCGAGGACATCTATTGGTGCCCGCATCATCCGCAAGGCATCGTGCCCGATTACACGCGGACCTGCGAATGCCGCAAGCCCGCGCCCGGCATGTTGCTGTGCGCGGCGCGCGAGCATCGCATCGATCTGTCGCGGAGCTGGTTCATCGGCGACATACTCAACGATGTCGAAGCGGGCACGCGCGCGGGTTGCCGCAGCGTGCTCATCGATAACGGCAACGAGACCGAATGGTTGCGCGGCGAGGGTCGCGAGCCGGATATCGTCGTAAAGGACATGCACGAGGCCGCGATAGCCATAGTCAGCGAGGAGCACCCGGCATGAAGCGCGATCCGTTGAGTCCATCGGCGTTATCGCCGGTCGTCGAGGCGCATGCGCGTAAGAGCGCGTCGAATCGGGCGCGCGAATGGGGCGCGGACGTGAAGCGGATTCTTTGCATCCGTCTCGACAATCTTGGAGATGTATTGATGACCACGCCCGCGCTGCACGCATTGCGCGCCGCGCAACCGGGGCGGCATCTGACCTTGCTCGCATCGCGCGCTGGCAAGGCGGCGGCGCCCTTCATCGATGCGATCGACGACGTAATCGAATACGACGCGCCGTGGGTCAAACAGGATGCGCCAATCGATGCTCTCGCGGACCTCGCGATGCGCGCGCGCCTCAATGCGGCGCATTTTGATGCGGCCGTCATCTTCAGCGTATATAGCCAGAATCCGCTGCCCGCCGCGATGCTGTGTCATCTCGCGGGCATTCCGCTGCGGCTCGCGCATTGTCGCGAGAACCCTTATGGCCTCTTGACGGACTGGGTGCAGGAAACCGAACCGCAGCAACGCACCCGGCATGAAGTGGAACGTCAGCTCGCGCTCGTCGCGCAAGTCGGCGCGCGTACGGCGGATACGCGTATGCGCTTTGCCGTGCGACCCGAAGATGCGGCTTCTCTCGATGAAAAGCTGCGCGCGCACGATGTCGATATGCATGCGCCCTTCATTGTCGTGCATCCGGGCGCGAGCGCCGCATCGCGACGATATCCGGTCGAGCGTTTCACCGACGTAATGAAGCGGTTGCATACGCAACTTCAATGGCCGATGCTTGTCACCGGTTCAGGCGGCGAAGGTGCGCTATGTCGCACTGCATGCGCTGCAGATTCCGGCGGGATAGATATGTCCGGCGCGCTCGAACTCGGTGAACTCGCTGCATTGATCGAGCGCGCGCGCGTGCTCGTATCGAATAACAGCGGGCCCGTGCATCTCGCATCGGCGCTCGGCACGCCCGTCGTCGATCTCTATGCCCTCACGAATCCACAGCACATGCCGTGGCGAACGCCGCATCGCGTGCTCTACCACGACGTGCCTTGCCGCTGGTGCTACCGCAGCGTGTGCCCCGAGGGACACCACCAGTGCCTCGTCGGCGTCGGCGTGGATCAGGTCGTGTCGGCGGTGCTGGAACTGATCGAAGAACATCCATCGCACCTCAACTCTTCAATACAGGGCCGCTGAGCATGTACACCTTGGGAATCAATGCGGTTTATCACGACAGCGCGGCTGCGATCGTGAAAGATGGCGTCGTCCTTGCGGCGGCCGAGGACGAACGCTTCACGCACGTCAAGCATGCCAAGCGCCCGGTGCCGTTCTCGACATGGCAGCTTCCGTTCGATGCGATCGACTATTGCCTGAAGGAAGCGGGCATCGAACTGGCCGATATCGATCACGTCGCGTATTCGTACGATCCGCAGCTCTTTTCGGGCATGCCGAAGCACGTGAAGGCGAGTATCGCGTTGCCGATGATGCCGTCCGCGCAGCCCGGCGGCAATCCTTCCGAATCGCCGTGGGATCCGTTGTTTCTGAGCTATATCGTCAACGCGAAAGCGCAACTGCTCGACGGCGCGCCGCATCATCTGAAGCGGCGCTTCGCAAGCGGAGGACGCGCGCCGCGCTTTGCATGGCATCACGTCGATCATCATCTCTGCCATGAAGCGAGCGCTTTTCTCGCGGCACCTTTTGACGACACCGCCGTCCTCACGATGGACGGACGAGGCGAAGGCGTCACGACGAGTCTCGGGCAATTCGTGAACGGCGAGTACCAGCGGCTCAAGCAAGTCGAACTGCCGCATTCGCTCGGCTTGCTATACGAAGCCGTGACGGGCTATCTCGGCTTCCTGCATTCGTCGGACGAGTATAAGGTCATGGCGCTGGCATCGTTCGGCAAGCCCGCGTATGTCGACCAGTTTCGCGAGATCGTGAAATATCGGCACGACGGCAGCTATACCGTGGATGCGCCGCGCCTCGTCGAACGTTTCGGTCCGCCGCGCGAACGTGGCGGACCGCTCACGCAGCATCATTTCGATATCGCGCATTCGCTGCAAGAGGTGCTCGAGGAGACCGCCCTCGAACTTGCGAAGTGGCTGCACGAACGCACCGGCTTGCCGAATCTCGCGATGGCGGGCGGCGTCGCGCTCAACTGCGTGATGAACGCGCGCCTGCGCGATCGCGGACCGTTCGACGAAATGTGGGTGCAGCCCGCCGCCGGCGATGCAGGCACCGCGCTTGGCGCCGCGTTGTGGACGGACTATCGCGAGCGCGCAAAAGCGGGCGATCGCAGCCGCAAGTGGCGGATGGACCACGCCTATCTCGGCCCCGAATTCGGCGATGAAGAGATCGAAGCGTTTCTGAAATGGACACGCGCGCCTTATCGCGAGCTCACGAATATCGCTGAAGAAACCGCCGACCTTCTCGCGCAGAACCGCGTGATCGGCTGGTATCAGGGACGTACGGAATTCGGGCCGCGTGCGCTTGGAGCACGCTCGATTCTCGCGTCGCCCATCGATGCGTCGATGCAGGCACGGCTCAACGAAATCAAGGACCGCGAGGACTTTCGTCCGGTTGCGCCGGTCGTAATGGAAGAGCATGCGGCCGACTGGTTCGTCGATGCGCGCGTCGCACCGTTCATGCTGTTCGTGTTCGACGTGCGTGACGAAATGAAAGCACGCATACCGGCCGTCACGCATATCGACGGCACGGCGCGTGTGCAGACCGTCAATCGTGCGCAGCATGCGCTCTACTACGATCTGCTTGCCGCGTTCAAGGCGCGCACGGGCGTGCCGATACTCGTCAACACGTCGTTCAACACGCGCGGCGAGCCGATGGTCAACACGCCGCGCGATGCGCTCGAATCGTTCTGGACGTCACCGCTCGATGCGCTCGTGATCGGTTCGTTCCTCATCGAAAAGCCGGGAGCGCGCGCATGAGCACGTATGCCGGCCTTTTCGAAAACGCGGGTGCGACGGCTGCGCCCCTCCCGTCACGTGGCGATTTCGTCCCCCACGTGTCCGTGATCGTGCCGACCTATCGCCGTCCCGCGATGCTCGAACGCTGCGTGCGTGCCCTCGCCGCGCAAACGTATGATCCGTCGCGCTACGAAATCATCGTATGCGACGACGGACCCGACGAAGCAACGAAGGCATGCGTGCAGCGTCTTGCCACATCGCATGCCCAGAGCGGGCCGAAGATCCGATATGTGCCGGTGACGGCAACGCAAGGCCCGGCGGGCGCGCGCAACGCAGGCTGGCACGCATCGCTTGCAAGGCACATCGCGTTCACCGACGACGACACCATCCCCGATTCGCAATGGCTCGCAAACGGCATGCGCGCGCTCGATACTGGCGCGGACGCGGTATCCGGACGTATCGTCGTGCCGTTGCCGAAGCGTCCCACCGATTACGAACTAGACGCGGCCGGACTCGCGAACGCGGAGTTCGCGACCGCCAATGCGTTTGCGACGCGCGTTGCACTCGAACGCACGGGCGGATTCGATGCGCGTTATACATCCGCCTGGCGCGAAGACTCCGACCTGCAATTCGCGTTGATGCAGGCGGGACTCGTGGTCGCGCGCGCCGACGATGCGACGGTGCTGCATCCCGTGCGGTCCGCGCGCTGGGGCGTGAGCATTTCGCAGCAGAAGAAAAGCCAGTTCGATGCGCTGCTCTACAAAAAGCATCGCGCGCTATTTCGCGAGCGCATCCGGCGCCATCCGCCGCTTCTCTACTATGCGATGCTCGCGGCGCTCGTAGCCCTATTCATATCGCTGATGGCGAACGCAAGACATATCGCAATCGGCGCAGCCGCTGCATGGATCGCGATGACGATCTGGTTCTGCATGCAACGACTCAAGACAACTGCGCGGACGCCAGCGCATATCGCGGAGATGCTGTGCACGTCAGCGATCATTCCGTATCTGTCGATCTACTGGCGGATTCGCGGCGCGTTCAAGTTCAAGGTGTTCTTCCTATGAACGCCGAGCCGGTCGAGCGCATCGTCATCTTTCGCGCGCTGCAACTCGGCGACATGCTGTGCGCCGTGCCCGCATTGCGCGCATTGCGGCAGGCGTATCCGAAAGCGCACATCGCATTGATTGGCTTGCCGTGGGCCGCGCGTTTCGTCGAGCGATACAGGCATCTGCTCGATGAATTGATCGTGTTTCCTGGTGCGATCGGCTTTCCAGAGCAAAAGGAGACCGATGCGCATCTGCCCGCGTTTCTAGGCGCGTTGCGCGAGCGTCGCTTCGATCTTGCCATTCAGTTGCATGGCAGCGGCGGTGTCGCGAACGACATCGTCGAAGGGATGGGTGCGCGTTTGAACGCAGGCTTTCTGAAGCCCGATGAAGCCTTGCGCGAAGGCGTTTTCATGCCGTGGCCCGATGACCTGCCCGAACCCGGAAGATACACCGCCTTGATGGTACGTCTCGGCATCGAGGTCCGCACGCTCGATCTCGAGATTCCCGTGACCAAAGAAGACGCACGCGAATGCGATGCGCTTGTCGATGCCTTCGCGATAGAGTTGAACAAGTTCATCCTCGTTCATCCGGGTGCGCAGTTGCCTTCGCGTAGATGGCCCGTCGAACGCTTCGGTGAAGTGGCGCGCGCGCTATCGGATGCGGGCTGGCAAGTCGCCGTCACAGGCAGCGCGGCGGAAGCGCCGCTGACCGCACGCGTGACACGCGGTGCAGGCACGCATGCCATCGACCTCGCTGGACGTACGTCGCTTGGCGCGCTCGCTGCGCTCGTCGCGAAGGCGAGGCTCATCGTCTGCAACGACACGGGGCTTTCGCATGTGGCCGCTGCGATGCGCACGCCGAGTGTCGTGATCGCATCGGGAAGCGATACGCAACGCTGGGCGCCGCTCGACCGCGCGCGTCATTCAGTCCTCGCAGACTGGCCTGCGTGCCGGCCTTGTGCATTCCGCGAATGTCCATATCAACACGAATGCGCGCTGAACGTGAGTGTACAGAGCGTGCTCGATGTCGCGTTCGGACACCTCGAGGAGGCGCTTATTCATGCCCAAGACTAGTTCCCGACGCCTGCGCGTGCTTACCTGGCATATCCACGGCAATTATCTTTACTACTTGAGCCAAACGCCGCACGACTTCTATTTGGTGACGCGCCCCGGCTATCCGCCCGGATACGCGGGCAAGGCGGGCGCGTTGCCTTTCGGGGCGAACGTGCATGAAATGCCGGCGAGCGAAGTGCCGTCGCAGTCATTCGATGTGATCCTGTTTCAGCACAAACAGCAATGGGACGATGACCGCCTCAACCTTCTCACCGATGCGCAACGGCGCTTGCCGCGGGTCTATATCGAGCATGATCCACCGCAGGAAAATCCGTTCGAGCAGAAGCATTGGGTGCAGGAGCACGGCACACTGCTCGTGCATGTCACGCACTTCAACCGACTGATGTGGGATAGCGGCGACACGCCGACGCGCGTCATCGAGCATGGCGTCGTGGTGCCTAAGGACGTGCGCTACACCGGCGAGCTAGCGCGCGGCATCGCGGTGATCAATCATCTGCATCAACGAGGAAGGCGGCTCGGCAATGATGTCTATGCGCAGGCCGCCGCGTCCGTGCCGCTCGATCTCGTCGGCATGGATGCGCAGTCAGCCGGCGGCATCGGCGAGATCGGCAATCTGGAACTCGCGGCGTTCAGCGCGCGCTATCGTTTCTTCTTCAACCCGATTCGCTGGACGAGTCTCGGGCTTGCCATCGTCGAGGCGATGACGATCGGCATGCCGGTCATCGGACTTGCGACGACCGAACTCGCCACCGTGATCCACAACGGCGAGAACGGTTTCGTCCATACAGACACGCATGCGCTCATCGACGCAATGCAGCATCTGCTGCGCGATCCCGTTGAGGCGCGACGTCTTGGCGAAGGCGCACAACGGACTGCGCTCGAACGCTTTCACATCGCCCGCTTCGCCCACGACTGGGGCGAAGCGTTGCGCTACGTATGCAGCTAGCACGCATCATTACTGGAATATCTCGACATGAAAGAAGCTTATAGAAAGCGCATTCTGGTGACGGGTGGCGCGGGCTTTCTCGGCTCGCATCTGTGCGAGCGGCTGGTGGCGCAAGGCCATGACGTGTTATGCGTCGATAACTTTTACACCGGCACCAAGGACAACATCGCGCATCTATTCGATAGCCCCAACTTCGAACTGATGCGTCACGACGTGACCTTTCCGCTCTACGTGGAAGTCGATGAAATCTACAACCTCGCGTGCCCTGCTTCACCTATCCATTATCAACACGACCCGGTACAGACGACGAAGACGAGCGTGCACGGCGCGATCAACATGCTCGGTCTTGCCAAGCGCGTTCACGCGAAAATCTTTCAGGCTTCGACGAGCGAAGTCTATGGCGACGCGCACGTGCATCCGCAACAGGAAGCGTATTGGGGCAATGTGAATCCTATCGGGCCACGTTCGTGTTACGACGAAGGCAAGCGTTGCGCAGAAACGCTCTTCATGGATTATCGGCGGCAACATGGACTCTCGATCAAGATCGCGCGCATCTTCAATACGTACGGGCCGCGCATGCATCCGTCGGATGGCCGCGTGATTTCGAACTTCATGATGCAGGCGCTATCGGGCCAGCCGATCACAGTGTATGGCGAAGGCATGCAGACGCGCTCGTTCTGTTATGTCGACGACATGGTCGAGGCGTTCATCCGCCTCATGAATACGCCCGACGAGTTCACGGGTCCGATGAACCTCGGCAATCCGCACGAGCTGACGATGCTCGATGTCGCGCGGCGCATCATCGAGTTGACGGGATCGTCGTCGGACATCGTGTTCAAGCCTTTGCCGCTGGATGATCCGTGGCATCGTCAGCCGGACATTGCGCTGGCGCGCGACAAGCTCGGCTGGTCCCCGACGACGCCGCTCGATGAAGGGCTACGTCGCACGGCGCAGCATTTTCGGCAGGTTATCGAAGCCTCGGAATCGCGCGAGGCCCAGCGCGTTTAGATAGTCCGCGCTGTCACCGCGCTTATCGACGCAATCAGCTTCGGCGCGGGCACCGGTTTCGTCAGATGGGCCTGAAAGCCCGCCGCCTGCGCGCGCGAGCGCGCTTCGGCCTGTGTATGCCCCGTCAGCGCGATAGCGGGCATGCGTTCGCCAAGCGATGCGCCGCGACTCGCCTCTTCCTCACGAACGAGTCGCAAAACTTCATAGCCGTCCTGCTCGCCGCCCAAAACGATATCGCAGAGCAACACGTCGGGCCATTGCGCGCTCGGCAATGCGCGAAGCCTGGCTAACGCATCATCGCCCGATGCGCACAGGACCACATGCGCGCCGACTGACTCGAGCAGACCTTCAAGCGCGTCGCGCGCTTCTTCCTGATCGTCGAGCACCATCACCGTGACGCCCTTGAGCGCGTCGTCGTGCGAAGCTTCGGGAGCGGCCGTTTCGTCGAGCACCGGGCGTAAGGGCATCGTTGCGACATAGGCGACGTGCTTGTCGATGTAGCGCACCGCAAGGCTTCCGCCCGTCTCGGTCAATGCGTTCTCGAGACGCCGCACTTGCTGCTGCGAAAGATCGGCGGGATCGGGTCGCTGCCCCATCACCGTGAGACTGGCGTGATTGCCCTCGCGGAACACGCGCAACTCGATACGCTCGCTGCGCATCGCCGCGCTCATCTGCGCGCGGCACAGATCGGCGACGACCTGCTGCAACACGCTCGCATCGCCGGACACGCGCAAGCCCGGCTCGGCGATAACGGTATAAAGGTTCACGCCGCGCGCCGCGATCTCTTCATGCAGCGCATCGATGACGCCCGCGACGAGTGCATCGAGCCCGACCGCCTGCGCGGAGACCTTGCGCTGCGCATGCTCGAGCTCACCCTGCTGCCATTGCAGCGACCACATGCGCGCATACACGCCCTCGCGAGCGAGCAGTTCGTCATGCTGTCCCTGCTCGACGATACGCCCATGCTCCATCACGAGCGTCCAGTCGGCATCCACAACCGTCGAGAGGCGATGCGCGATGACGATCGACGTGCGTCCCTTCGCGAGACGATCCAGCTCGGTCTGGATCGCGCGTTCAGAACGCGTATCGAGCGCGGAGGTGGCTTCGTCGAACACTATGATGCGCGGGTCCTTCAAAATCGCGCGCGCGATCGCGATGCGTTGCCGTTCGCCACCCGAGAGCCGCACGCCGCGCTCGCCGACGCGCGTGTCGTAGTGATCCGGCAAGTGCTCGATGAAGCCATCGAGCTGTGCGGCGCGCGCGGCCTGTACGATCTCCGCGCGCGTCGCATCGGGGCGGCCATAAGCGATGTTGTAGGCGATCGTATCGTTGAAGAGGACCGTGTCCTGTGGCACGATGCCGATGGTCGCGCGCAGGCTGTTCTGCGTGACGTGCGCGAGGTCTTGTCCGTCGATCCGTATCGCGCCCGCGCTCGGCTCGTAGAGCCTGAAGAGCAGCTTCACGAGCGTCGACTTGCCCGAGCCGCTGCCCCCAACCACCGCGAGCTTCTTGCCCGGATGCGCGCGAAAATCGACATCGCGCACAATTTGCCGCGCCGGATCGTAACCGAACTCGACGTGATCGAACTCGATTTCGCCTGCTGTCACGATGAGCGGTTGCGCGCCGGTCTCGTCCACATCTTCACGCACGCGGCCGCGCGAGAGAAGAATCATGAACATGCGTTCGACGTTCACGATCGCGTCGTTGGTCTCGCGAAATACGAAGCCCAGCGTGTTGAGCGGGTTGCATACCTGCACGATATAGGCGTTCACCAGCACGAGATCGCCGACGCTCATCGTGCCCGCAACGACCTGTTGCGCCGCGCGCAGCATCACGGCCGCAATGCCGACGGCGATGATCGTGCTCTGTCCCACGTGCAGCAGGGTGAGCGCGCGTTGATTGGCGACCCGCGCATGCACCCATTCGTTTAGCACGCTCGTGAGCCGGTTCGTTTCGATGCGCTCGCTCGCGAAGAACTTGACGGTTTCATAGTTGAGCAGGCTATCGACGAGACGACTATCGGACTGGGCCTCAAGCCTGTTGACCGCGCGTTGAAAGCGCATGCGATAACGCGTGAAGATGAGCGTCCACACCGAATACAGCACAAACGTCACCGTAATGATCACCATGAATTCGATCGCGTAACTGCTCATCATCACGGCAACGACCGTGCTGATTTCAATCATCACCGGCACGATGGTGAAGAACGCAGTGCCGAGTAAAAAACCGACTCCGTCCGCACCTTTTTGCACGTCTCGCACGACCGCGCCGGTTTCGCGCTGCGCATGAAAGCGCGCGCCCAATGCATGAAGATGCGCGAACGTTCGCTCTGCAAACGACGCCACGGTCCGCTGAGTGACGATGCTGAAGACTACGTCGCGTGCTTCGTTCAGCACATCGCCGAGATAGCGCAACAAGACGTAGGCGAGAACCAGGAAGACGGGAAAGACGACGGTCGTTGCGGGATGACTGAACTCGTCGATGACGCGCTTAAGCATCAACGGAACCGACACGACCGCGAGCCGCGCGCTGATCATCAGGACAATGGCGGCGGCGGTCTGATAACGCCACGCCCACACCTCGCGCCACAGGTCGGCAACGATGCGGCGGCGCACGCGCGTGCGCTCGGCATCGGAGGACACGCCCGGCGTCACTCCTTCCGGTCCTTGCGCTTACGGGCGTCATGTGTTGACGATGCGCCCTGGGCGCCGTTCTTTTTCTGAACGCGCTGTTCCTCGATGCGGCTTAACGTGGCAGGGTCCGTTCCGGATTGTCCGGCAGCGCCCGCACCGCCCGCGACGCCGGTGGATTTGCCCGTATTGCCTTGCGATGACGTATTGCCCGGCGGCGCGCCAGTCTCCTGCGCCCATGCGCTTGTCACACATGTCATGCAGGCGCACGCGAATGCGACGATCGTTCGAAGTCGAAGATTGCGATTCATCTGGCCCTTCCGTTTGCGCGAGTGCTTCGATATTCTAGTCGTCAACAGTCATGCGCGCGCCAGAATGCGTTATCCCATTGGCGGGCTTCACGATGACATGGCGCGGCTTCGTTTAAGATATCGCGCGATGAACGTGCGCGTTTCGTCGCGAGCGAAACGCACGGCCACGCTTTCGCCGCTGACCATTTCGACGATACCTTCGCCATAGCGACGCACGACGACTCGTTCGCCTCGTTCGAATGTTGGCACCGCGCGCTTGGGCTTCGTCTCTTCTTTCTTACGGGCGTGTTCGAGAAGCTCGCGCGGGCTCTCGATCACTTCCGGTGGATGCAGGCAGTTATCGCATACGCCACATGTCTTTCCGCCGAGTTCGTCATCGGGCGGGGCGTAATGTACGTCCGATGATGAGTCCGCGTTGTGCGCGAAGTAATCGAGCAAAATGCGCCAGCGACATTGAGCGCTTTGCGCATAACTGATCATCCGTTCCAGCACGGCCCGGTCTTGCTCGGCGCGCGCTACATAGGCGTGCGATGCATCGCCGAGTTTCGCGTCCGCCTTGCTGCCGTCCTCATCGATTAGCTTCATACCACCGTGGCGCGTGCGGCGCGTCATGCCGATATCGTGGAGGAGGGTTGCCGCGACGCGCAGCTTGTTCGCGCCCACGTCGGGCAATGCGTCACGCAGGCGCTCGAGCGGCTTCTCCAGCGTCTTGCTGCTCGTTTCGTTCGCGAGTTCACGCACGGTCCGCGCAACGCGTTCGATGGTCTGCGCACTCGGATAGCGGCCGCTCAGGAAAAACTGCTGCACCTGCTTGTCCTTCAGTTCGAAGAGCAACGTGCAGCGCGCCGGCTCGCCGTCGCGTCCGCCGCGGCCCGCTTCCTGATAGTACGCGTCGAGACTGCCGGGCATCTGTGCATGGATCACGAAGCGGATATCGGGCTTGTCGATGCCCATGCCGAACGCATTGGTCGCGACCATCACCCGCGCGCGGTCTTCCATGAAGGCGTCCTGGGACGCCGATCGCGCGCCCGCCGCGAGCTTGCCATGATAGCGCTCCGCTGCAACGCCCGCTTCGATCAGGGCCGCATGAAGCGCCTCGCATTCCCCGACAGTCGCACAATAGACGATGCCGCTGCCCTTCTCGCTGCACGTCAACTCTACGACCCGCTTGCGCTTATCCTCGAGGTTCGTCATTTGTTCGACGCCGAAACGCAAATTTTCGCGATAGACGCCTGTATGAATGACATTGGCTTGCCGCATCTGAAGCTCGCGCGTGATATCGGTCATGACCGCAGGCGTCGCGGTTGCGGTAAGTGCGAGTATTGGCGGGCGGCCCAACAACTTTATCGCCTGGATCAGTTCGACATACGCGGGACGAAAGTCGTGCCCCCACTGCGAAATGCAATGCGCCTCGTCGATGACGACGAGCGCGATCTCGGGTACATCCAGCGACTTGAGCTGCGCGACGAACTCCGGGTCGACAAGACGTTCCGGTGTAACGAACAGCATGCGCAGCGCGTGCCTGGCGAGCGCGTCCATTGCATCATGCAACTCGCTCGCGGACAGCGCGCTGTTGAGCACGGCATTCGCAATGCCGGCTTCGGTCAACTTCGTCGCCTGATCGCGCATGAGCGATATGAGCGGCGATACGATGAGCGTCATGCCTTCGAATTGCAGCGCGGGCAGTTGATAACATAGCGACTTGCCCGCACCGGTCGGCATGACCGCCAAGGTATCGTGCCCGTCCATCACGCTGCGGATGACGTCCTCCTGCCCTGCTCGCAGATTCGGAAATCCGAAAACCCGGCGCAATGCATTTTCCATTTCCCGGTCGAGCGCCTTGCGCACGGGCTTCATAGTCGGATGCATATGAGTCGATCGTTTGAGGTTGTATTTGGCGTGCACAGACGAACAGACGCGTTCCGCTCGCAATAGTGGCAGCGGAAGTCCGATTCTTACGATGTGTTTCACATTGTGCTTTCCGGTCGCTCAGTCCCGTCCGCGGTGGCATTGTTCGGAGGGACGCCTTTCGCGTCTTCTGCGCTGATCGACGCTATTGCCTGCTCCCAAAACTCTTCCGCGCGTCCCTCGGGGGAGCCCTCCCGCTCCCATATCTCATAGGCGCGGCGGCGAATGCGGTCTAGCTCTTTCTGTTCATCCATGACCATCTCCCAGTGATGCGGCAACGTCGCCGCCGGATCGGAGCTTGCACACTAATGGCGCAACCATCGTGCCGCGTGCGTTAGCGGCGCTCGTCTTTCCGAGAGAAGATCTTGGGGTTCAGGTTAGTGCGCTTGGCCGCGCTCTCGTTTTCGTGAGACTACTGCAACGCCCAATGCGACAGGCGAGCCTGCCCATCGAGTGACGGCGCTCGCAAACGCAACGAACGCCCGTGCGACGGGATGCGCCCCGGCGTTTCCCGGACTCGACGACGCGGGCGCGGTGTCCATCGCTCTGAATCGGGCAGTGCGTTTCGGTGAGTCTTATTCGAGGTCTTGAAAGAGGTCGTGCCGCGAATTTATTAACTGCAACTTTCGAAGGGAAACCGGAAACACCGGATTCACAAACTTGAGCGTCATCCGATCCGATTTCCTGGTCCCTGCATAGCGTGGCCGGGGGCGTCACCCCCCTCGTGTGCAGCAGCGATCACGCGCCGTACAAATAGTCCTTCGGACCTTTCGCATTCGCGTTGACCTCGCTGCGCACAACACCTTCGCGTGCGGCGTGCCGATGACGACTTAGAAGCTGTTGCAGAATTACGTTCAAGGCTTCTTAAGCTTGTTCCAGCAAATCAGCGCGCACGCGAGCGAAAGGAATGCCTCGTGAATATAGGCTCTTTTGAAAACGAAGTGGGTAATGGCTCTCAGCGGGCATGCGAGTTGAATGCGGAGAAGTCGAGTTTGCCAGCGATAAGAAACAGCACCGTTCGCATGGTTGCGAAGCGCGTGTAGCCA
>NZ_JACSUE010000027.1:0-51287 GCF_014384845.1 Caballeronia sp. EK | reverse complement strand
CCGTTCGCCACTCGCCACCAGGGTTGCCCCCGTGCTGCCGTTCGACTTGCATGTGTAAGGCATGCCGCCAGCGTTCAATCTGAGCCAGGATCAAACTCTTCAGTTCAAACCTGTTACTGTTTTCGGTTCCGTTAGAAACCGGTCGCTCACTCAACGTTCTGACGATGATTGTTCATCCAAAGATGAAAAACCTTCCTCTGATACTTCGTGTGAGACTCTTGATACTTTTGCTTGTTGTCTCAGCCCCAAAGGACTGAAACCGCACTCGCTATCAAGCGCCCACACTTATCGGCTGTTAGTTTTTAAAGAGCACATCGCAAGACATTCGCTACATCAACTTCTGTCTTGCGTCGCTGCATCAGCAGCAGAGAAACGAGATTATGAACAACGTTTCGGTTCGTGTCAACAAGATTCGAAGCGTTTTCTCTTCTTGCCAACCGCGCTCAGAACCTTCTACAACCCACCCCGAGCGCACCACCGATACCGCCTATTCCCGCTTCCTTCGCGTTCATCGAATCGCGAAGGAACGGAATTCTAGTGAGTGACATCGAGAAGTGCAAGCGCTTTCCCGAAGAAGGTCACCGATGCTTGAACGTTGGCTTCCGCTTTTCGACAAACGCCGCCATGCCTTCCTTCTGATCTTCGGTGGCAAACAGCGAATGGAACAAACGCCTTTCAAAATGCACACCCTCGGCAAGCGTCGTTTCGTAAGCGCGGTTGACTGCCTCCTTGGCCATCATCACGGCGGGAAGCGAGAATCCGGCGATGATCGTCGCGGCTTCGACGGCCTCATTGAGAAGGCGATCGGCCCCGACGACACGCGACACCAGCCCCGCACGCTCAGCCTCGCTCGCATCCATCATGCGGGCGGTCAGGCAGAGATCCATCGCCTTCGCTTTGGAGACCGCGCGCGGCAAGCGCTGAGTACCTCCCGCGCCGGGAATCACACCAAGCTTGATCTCGGGCTGGCCGAACCTGGCCGTATCGGCGGCGATGACGATATCGCACATCATCGCAAGTTCACACCCGCCGCCGAGCGCGAAGCCGGCAACCGCCGCAATGATCGGCTTGCGAATCGTGCGGATCGTTTCCCAATTGCGCGTGATGTAGTCGCCCTTGTAGACATCCATATAGGAATAGCTGGCCATCATGCCGATGTCGGCTCCGGCAGCGAACGCCTTCTCGCTGCCCGTCAGGACCATCGCGCCGATGTCCTCGTCGGCGTCGAAGGCCTTGAGGGCGGTGCCCAGTTCGTCCATCAGCGCGTCGTTCAACGCATTGAGCGCTTTCGGACGGTTCAGCGTGATCAGCCCAACCCGACCGCGCGTTTCGACCAGCAGATTCTCGTATGCCATTCGCTCCCTCCTTGGGATCCTCAGGTAAGCCCTAATGAAAAGACGTCGTCACATCATCTCGATAATGCTACCATTACCAACCAACCGGTCGGTTAATTATTCGGCCCGGCAACTTCCCCTCGTTCTCTTCTCGCGACCATGACACATCCGCTATTCACGAAGCACGAAGCGACGCTCGACAAAGCGCTCGCAGCCATCGAAACGCGCGGCTACTGGAGCCCGTTTGCCGAGATGCCGAGCCCCAAAGTGTACGGGGAAACGGCCAACGCCGATGGAGAGGCCGCGTTCAAAGCCCACTTCGGCAAGACCTTCGAACTCGATCAGCCTTCGACTGGCGAGACAATCGGCAAAGAGCGCTCGCCGTTCGGCCTTTCGCTCGACATCAGCTATCAAAAAGCCGACCCTGACACGCTCATTCGCGCCGCGGCCGACGCGCAAGCGAAATGGCGCGCCGCCGGCCCGCAAGCATGGGTCGGCGTGAGCCTCGAAATCCTGTCGCGCCTGAACCGCGCCAGCTTCGAAATTGCCTATAGCGTGATGCACACGACCGGCCAGGCGTTCATGATGGCTTTCCAGGCTGGCGGCCCGCACGCGCAAGACCGCGCGCTCGAAGCCGTCGTCTACGCGTGGGACCAGCTGCGCCGCATTCCTTCCGAAGCGCATTGGGAAAAACCGCAAGGCAAGAATCCGCCGCTCGCAATGCAAAAGCGCTTCTCCATCGTTCCGCGCGGCACGGGGCTCGTGCTCGGCTGCTGCACCTTCCCGACCTGGAACGGCTATCCCGGCATGTTCGCCGATCTCGCGACTGGCAACACCGTCATTGTCAAGCCGCACCCCGGCGCGATCCTGCCGCTCGCAATCACCGTGCGAATCGCGCGTGAAGTGCTTCGCGAGGCGGGATTCGATCCGAACGTAGTCACCCTGCTCGCCACCGAACCCAACGACGGCGCCCTGGTTCAGGAATTGGCCGTGCGTCCCGAAATCAAGCTGATCGATTTCACGGGCAGCACGCAAAACGGCACCTGGCTCGAACACAACGCGCATCAGGCGCAGGTGTACACCGAGAAGGCGGGCGTGAATCAGATCGTCATCGACTCCGTGGACGACATGAAGGCCGCCGCCCGCAACATCGCCTTCTCGCTCGCGCTCTACTCCGGCCAGATGTGCACAGCGCCGCAGAACATCTATGTTCCTCGCGATGGCATCCGTACTGCCGACGGCCAACTGAGCTTCGATGACGTCGCGAAAGCACTCGCGAGCGCCGTCGAAAAACTGGTATCCGATCCGGCACGCGCGGTCGAATTCATGGGCGCAATCCAGAACGAAGGCGTCGTGGAGCGCGTCGCCGAAGCTCGCAAACTCGGCGACGTTCTGCTCGACAGCCAATCACTCGCGCACCCGGCGTTTCCCGACGCGCGCGTGCACACCCCGCTCGTGCTCAAGCTCGACGCGCGCACGGACGAAGCCAAGTTCACAAAGGAATGGTTCGGTCCGATCTCGTTCATCGTCGCCACCGACTCGACCGCGCAGTCGCTCGAACTCGCCGGCTCGATCGCGCGCACGCACGGCGCGCTGACGTTGTCGGTCTACAGCACGGATGACAAAGTGATCGAAGCCGCGCACGAAGCAGCCATCGAAGGCGGTGTCGCGCTCTCGATCAATCTCACGGGCGGCGTGTTCGTCAATCAGACGGCTGCGTTCTCGGACTTCCACGGAACGGGCGCGAATCCGGCAGCCAACGCCGCGCTCTCCGACGCCGCTTTTGTCTCCAACCGCTTCCGCGTGGTGCAGAGCCGAATTCATGTTGCCCCGAAGGCCGCGCAAGCGGAAGTCGGCCAAACGGCATAAGCCAAATTACCGACGCGTAAAGGCCGAATCGCCGTGCAAACGGCTTATGCCATTCGGCCTAATGGAAAGCAGCGGGCCGCGCGGCTAGTATCGGCATGTAAGGAAACCGGTCAGCACAGCCGCCGCGGCCAGATTCGGCGACAGAGGAGAAGCAATGACAGAGAAGTCCGTGTTGTTCCACGTCGATGTCGAAACGCGCGTCGCGACGTTGACGCTCAATCGACCCGACAAGCTGAACAGCTTCACGCGCGAGATGCATCGCGAACTGAATCAGGCGCTCACTGAAATCGAGGCGGGCAACGCGCGCGCGCTGGTCATTACCGGCGCCGGCCGCGGATTTTGCGCGGGCCAGGATCTCGCGGATCTGGATTTCACGCCCGGTTCGATGTCGGATCTCGGCGATCTGATCGACGAGTACTTCAATCCGCTGGTGCGAAGACTGCAAGCCATGCCGCTGCCTGTCATCGCCGCTGTGAACGGCACGGCCGCGGGCGCGGGCGCGAATCTCGCGATGGCGTGCGACCTCGTCGTCGCGGCGCGATCGGCGAGCTTCATTCAGGCATTCGTGAAGATCGGCCTCGTGCCGGATTCGGGCGGAACATGGCTCCTGCCGCGCCGCGTAGGCGAAGCTCGCGCGCTCGGTCTCGCACTGACCGGCGAAAAGCTCAGCGCGGAAAAAGCAGAGGCCTGGGGCATCGTGTGGCGCGTCGTCGAAGACGCCGAGTTGCAACAAGCGGCAGCGCATCTGGCCGCGCAACTCGCGCAACAGCCGGCGCGTGCGGTCGTCGCAATTAAACAGGCGATCCGCGCGAGCGCGAACAAGACTTTCGACCAGCAGCTCGACCTCGAACGCGACCTGCAGCGCGAGCTGGGTGCTTCGCCCGACTACATCGAGGGTGTCGCCGCGTTCAAGGAGAAACGCGCGCCGCGCTTCGAAGGTCTGTGAGAATCGAATCAATCTGGAGACACCTGTGACGCCACAACAACTCGCGGAAGCCACGGCCAACGCCATGTACGAAGCGGACGCATGCACGCGCGCACTCGGCATCGAGCTGATCGAAGTGCGGCCAGGCTATGCGCGACTGCAAATGGACGTGCGGCCCGATTTTCTCAACGGTCATGCGATTTGCCACGGCGGCCTGATGTTCACGCTGGCGGACTCCGCGTTCGCCTTCGCCTGCAATTCGTACAACATCAGCACGGTCGCCGCAGGTTGCTCGATCGAGTTTCTCCGTCCCGTGCGCGGCGGTGATCGGTTGACTGCCGAGGCAATCGAGCAGACCTTGAGCGGCCGGACCGGAATCTACGATATCCGTGTCACGAATCGGGAAGGCGAAGCGGTCGCGATGTTTCGCGGCAAGTCGGCGCAGATCAAAGGCACCGTGATCCCCGCGTGACGGGACTCGTCCATATAACGGACGTGGCATGAAAAGCCGCGCCGCACTGTCAGCATCAAGGAGACAGCAATGACCACACCGCTGCCGCTCGATCCCATCGAGAAGGCGAGCCGCGACGAACTCGCGGCGCTGCAACTCGAGCGCCTCAAATGGTCGCTCAAACACGCCTACGAGAATTCGCCGGTCTATCGGCGCAAGTTCGACGAAGCCGGCGTGCATCCGGATGACGTCACTTCGCTTTCGGACCTCGCGCGATTCCCCTTCACGACCAAGAAGGACTTGCGCGACAACTATCCATTCGGCATGTTCGCCGTGCCTCAGGAACGCGTTTCGCGCATTCACGCGTCCTCCGGCACGACGGGCAAGCCGACAGTCGTAGGCTATACGGCGCAGGATCTCGACAACTGGGCGAACCTCGTCGCACGTTCGATTCGCGCGGCAGGCGCGCGCCGTGGCGACAAGGTTCACGTGAGCTACGGTTATGGACTCTTCACGGGCGGTCTCGGCGCGCATTACGGCGCGGAGCGCGCGGGCCTCACGGTGATCCCGTTCGGCGGTGGCCAGACCGAAAAGCAAGTGCAACTGATTCAGGACTTCCGTCCTGACATCATCATGGTCACGCCGAGCTACATGCTCTCGATCGCCGATGAACTCGAGCGCCAGGGCATCGAGCCGGCGACTTGCTCGCTGCGCATCGGCATCTTCGGAGCGGAGCCGTGGACGAACGACATGCGTCGCGCGATCGAGACGCGCATGGGCATCGATGCCGTCGATATTTACGGGCTCTCGGAAGTGATGGGGCCGGGCGTGGCGTCCGAATGTGCTGAGACCAAGGACGGTCCGACGATCTGGGAAGATCACTTTTATCCCGAAATCATCGATCCGGAAACCGGCGAAGTGCTGCCCGATGGCGAATTCGGTGAACTCGTGTTCACGTCGCTCACAAAAGAAGCGCTGCCGATCATTCGCTATCGCACGCGCGATCTGACGCGCCTCTTGCCCGGCACCGCTCGCACGATGCGTCGCATGGAGAAAATCACCGGTCGTTCCGACGACATGATGATCGTGCGCGGCGTGAACGTCTTTCCGACGCAGATTGAGGAGTTGCTGCTCAAGCGTCCGGTGCTCGCGCCGCACTATCAGATCGTGCTCACCAAGGAAGGCCCGCTCGATGTTTTCACGCTGAACGTGGAGCCTTGTCCGGAATCGGCACCGGATGCCGTGGCGCTCGACAGCGCGAGGGCCGCGCTCGCCTACGACATCAAGGCGCTGATCGGCGTGAGCGCCGTGGTGAACGTACTCGCGGTGAACGGCATCGAACGTTCGGTTGGAAAGGCGCGGCGCGTGATCGATCGCCGCAACATGACGTCATGACGTAAAAAAGCTCGCGAGCCATAAGAGCCGCGAGCTTTTTTTATCGCCCGGAAGGGACGCGGGAATCAGGAGTTCGGCAATAGCAGCCACATCCTGCCGCCCTGCTTCATGCGTCCGGCGAGATCGCCGGCATCGTCGCCGAGACCCCAGAAGTAATCCGCGCGCACGCCGCCCTTGATTGCCGTGCCGGTGTCCTGCGCGAAGACGAGACGGTTCATCGGCTGATTGCTGAGCGGACGCGTCGTCTGAAGAAAGACGGGCGTGCCGAGCGGGATGGCGGAGGGATCGACCGCGATCGAGCGTTCCGGCGTCAAGGGCACGCCGAGCGCGCCGACGGGTCCATCGCCCAGACTCGCGGGCATCGTTTCGTTCGCGGGCATTTCGCGGAAGAACACGAAGCGCGGATTCACGTCCAGCAGCGCGTCGACACGCGCCGGGTTCGCTTTCGCCCAGGCCTTGATGCCCTGCATCGTCGCCTGTGCGGGCGTGAGTTCGCCGCGATCGAGCAATTCCTTGCCGATCGATCGGTACGGCTGATTGTTCGTGCCACCAAAGCCGACGCGCATTACGCTGCCGTCTTCCATCGTGACGCGTCCGGAACCCTGCACCTGCAGAAAGAACACTTCGATTGGATCGTCGACCCACACCAGTTCGTTGCCGTTCAATACACCCGAACGTTCGAGTTGCGCACGCGCAGGCAATGCGGAACCGGGCTTGTAGCGATACGGCCAGCGATACAGCGGGTACTGATACGGCCCGTGACGCGTGCGCGAGCCGCGCAGCAGCGGCTCGTAGTAGCCGGTCACGAGACCATCGAGCGTGCCGTCGGTGTTGGCAAGCTGGAAAGGCGTGAAATAGGTTTCGAAGAAGCTGCGCGCCGCCGACATATCGAGGTCGTCGAGCCGAAGCGCCGCCGAGCACGCCTTCTGCCAGTTGGCCTGCCGCGAGAGCCGGCTGCAGTTCTGACGGAGCGCGGCTGTCGCGCCGATCAGCGAATCGTCCTGCCAGCCCGGCACCTGCTGCCAGCTCACCGCCGTGAGCCGCGATGCGGCGCGCGGTCCGGGGACGGTCGGCGTGCCGGTCGCCGTGCCCGGACCCGGCTTCACGTAGTTTCCGCCGCCGCACGAGGCGAGCAGGACAGCGGTTGCAATCGATGCGGCCCAGGCCGCTGCTCGCGCGGTCGGCCGCACGAAACGCATACAATGCTCGTTCTTGATGGGAACCGCCATGTCTGATCTGTTCGACGAATATCCAATGCTTATTTTTGCGCTCGAGTCGCTCGTGGCGCTCGCCTTGCTGATCTTCATCGTCGTGTGGACGGCTTCGGGCAAGAAGAAGAACCAGAATCGCTCGAACGATCCGGCGAAACGGCGCTGATACGCGCCGCGTGCCGCCGGGTTTCTCAATGGAGCGTGCGCGGCATATGCAATGCGAATTCCGCTACAGGCGCCTCGAAACGCTCGCCATCTTCGGCCACGCAGAAATACTCGCCGCGCATCGTGCCGACCGGCGTCGCGATCACTGCCCAGCTCGTGTACTCGAACTGCTCGCCCGGAGGCAGAAGCGGCTGATGTCCGACGACGCCGAGCCCCTTCACTTCCTGCACGTGATCGTTGCTGTCGGTGATGATCCAGTGTCGCGAAATCAATTGCGCCGCGACCTGGCCGGTGTTGCGGATCGTCAGCGTGTAGGCGAATGCATACTGCCGGCTATCCGGGTCGGACTGCTCGGGCAAATACCGCGTCTCCACTGAAACGCTGAATTCGTACTGGCTCATCGTCGCTCCAATTCCAGTTCAACTGCTCGCTGCGTCGCCGGACGAAAGCGCGGATAAAAGCGCGCGGACGCGCCGCCATTGGTCTGGCATTCTGCTTGATGCGAGCGGCGCCCGCAACACGATTGGCGCCCGAGCCCAGGTTCGCACGCCATCCGTTGGCCATTCGGACGAGGGACTTGAACGAAAACGCGGGTTAAAATCACCGCTTTAGGCCGCTACCCGCATACGTCCATGGCGCAATTCCACATCGCTCCCAGCATCCTTTCCGCCGACTTCTCCCGCCTTGGCGAGGAAGTCCGCAACGTCGTCGCCGCCGGCGCCGACTGGATCCACTTCGACGTCATGGACAACCACTACGTGCCGAATCTGACAATCGGTCCGCTGGTGTGCGAAGCCATCCGGCCACACGTGGACGTGCCCATCGACGTGCATCTGATGGTGCGCCCGGTCGACCGCATCGTGCCCGATTTCGCGAAAGCCGGCGCCAATGTGATCAGTTTTCACCCGGAAGGTTCGGATCACATCGACCGCACGCTGTCGCTGATCCGCGATCACGGCTGCAAGGCGGGCCTCGTGTTCAATCCTGCGACGCCGCTCAATTATCTCGACCACGTGATGGACAAGGTTGATCTCGTGCTGATCATGTCGGTGAATCCGGGATTCGGCGGGCAATCGTTCATCCCCGAGGCGCTCAACAAGGTGCGCGAGGCGCGTGCGCGCATCAATGCGTATCGCGATCGCACCGGCCGCGAGATCCATCTGGAAGTCGACGGCGGCGTGAAGATCGACAACATCGCGGAAATCGCCACGGCGGGCGCCGATTCGTTCGTCGCGGGCTCGGCCATTTTCGGCAAGCCCGACTACAAGCAGGTCATCGACGCGATGCGCGCCGAACTGGCCAAGGTCGAATCGGGAGCGAAGGCATGAGTGAAATCGCGGCGGCGCAGTCGCCTTTCGTGAACCGCCCGATCCGGGCGGCCATCATCGACCTCGACGGCACGATGGTCGACACAGCGGACGATTTCGTCGCCGCATTGAACGCGATGCTCGCGCGCATCGGCGTCGAACAGCCGGTCACGCGCGATGAAGTCACGGGCTACGTCGGCAAGGGCTCGGAGAATCTGATTCGCAGCGTGCTCGCGGTGCGCCTGTCGCCTTCGCAAGCGGTCGCGCAATTCGATGACGCGCTCGCGATCTATCAAAGCGAATACGCGAAGGTCAACGGCAAGCATTCGGCGCTCTTCCCGGAAGTGAAGGAAGGCCTCGAAGCGATGCGCGAAAGCGGCATCGCGCTCGCGTGCGTGACCAACAAGCCGCATCGGTTCGCGGTGGAGTTGCTCGCGCACTTCGGCATCGCGGATTTCTTCAAGGTGATTCTCGGCGGCGATTCCCTGCCCGCGAAGAAGCCCGATCCATTGCCGATGCTCACCGCATGCGAACGCCTGGACGTCCTGCCGCGCGAAACCGTAGCCGTCGGCGATTCGGAGAACGATGCGCTCGCAGGCCGTGCCGCCGGCCTCGCAACCCTTACCGTTCCGTACGGCTACAACCACGGGAAACCTGTGCAATCGGTGAAATCCGATGGTATAGTTTCCTCGCTGCGCACCGCAGCACTGGCGATTGCTGCCACCTTGGCGCCGCCAGATGCCACACTCACTGAATAAGTCCATCCATTCATGTTTCTCAACAGAAAACGGAGTCTGAGCAGCATCGACCGGGGAGCCTGGCCCTGGCGTCGCTGGTCGCGCTAACCTCGCCCGAGGTTCGCTGAAGCCATGTCGCGATTCGCTTCATCCGCTTCAGCATCCGTTTTTTGTTTCGCTGCGCATTCCCGCGCCGTCCCGCTGATTCGTCGTATATCGAGCCTCGCTCAGGCACGTCTGGTGTCGTGCTGCGCGAGTCGCCTTTTCCGCTTCGACAATTCGAAGCGGCGGGGTCGACGTATGCGATCATCACGAGATTCGACCGACCGCAGCGCCCTGCACTCCCCGATGCCGCGCCACCCTGAAAGCGCGCGTCGCTCAAGGATCGCAACATGACCGAACTCGAATTCCAATCGCTGGCGAACGAAGGCTACAACCGCATTCCGCTCATCGCCGAAGCCCTCGCCGACCTCGAAACGCCGCTCTCGCTCTACCTCAAGCTCGCGCAGACCGAGCGCAACGGCGCGAACTCGTTCCTGCTGGAATCCGTCGTGGGCGGCGAGCGCTTCGGGCGCTACTCGTTCATCGGGCTGCCGGCCCGCACGACCGTGAGCGTGCAGAACGGCAAGACGCAAGTCGTCACGGACGGCAACGTCGTCGAGACGGATGAAGGCGATCCGCTCGCGTTCATCGAGCAATATCAGAAGCGCTTCAAAGTCGCGACGCGTCCGGGCCTGCCGCGTTTCTGCGGCGGTCTCGCGGGCTACTTCGGTTATGACGCGGTGCGCTACATCGAGAAGAAGCTCGCGCACACCGCGCCGCCCGACGATCTCAACCTGCCCGACATTCAACTGCTGCTGACGGAAGAAGTCGCGGTCATCGACAACCTCGCGGGCAAGCTCTATCTGATCGTCTACGCCGATCCGACCCGGCCGGAAGCGTATGCCAAAGCGAAGCATCGTCTGCGCGAACTGCGCGCGCGTCTGCGTACGACGGTTCAACCGCCGGTGACGTCCGCGAGCGTGCGCACTGAAACCTTCCGCGAGTTCAAGAAGGACGACTATCTGAACGCCGTGCGCCGCGCGAAGGAATACATCGCGGCCGGCGAACTGATGCAGGTGCAGGTCGGCCAGCGCCTCATCAAGCCGTTCCGCGACAACCCGCTTTCGCTGTATCGCGCGCTGCGTTCGCTGAATCCATCGCCGTACATGTATTACTACAACTTCGGCGGCGAAATGCACGTGGTCGGCGCGTCGCCGGAAATTCTGGTGCGTCAGGAAAAACGCGCGGACGATCGCATCGTGACGATTCGTCCGCTCGCGGGCACGCGTCCGCGGGGAAACACGCCCGAACGCGATGCCGAACTCGCCACCGAACTGCTGAACGATCCGAAGGAAGTCGCCGAACACGTGATGCTGATCGACCTCGCGCGCAATGACGTCGGCCGCATTGCGCAGACGGGCTCGGTTTCCGTGACGGACAAGATGATCATCGAGAAGTATTCGCACGTGCAGCACATCGTGAGCTCGGTCGAAGGCAAGCTCAAGGACGGCATGAACAACTACGACGTGCTGCGCGCGACCTTCCCCGCCGGCACGCTGTCCGGCGCTCCGAAGGTCCGCGCGATGGAACTCATCGACGAACTGGAGCCGGTCAAGCGCGGTCTGTACGGCGGCGCAGTCGGTTATCTGTCGTTCAGCGGCGAAATGGATCTCGCGATCGCGATTCGCACCGGCCTGATCCACAAGGGCAATCTCTACGTTCAGGCGGCAGCGGGCGTCGTCGCCGATTCGGTGCCCGAATCCGAATGGCAGGAAACGGAGAACAAGGCGCGCGCCGTGCTCCGCGCCGCCGAGCAAGTGCAAGACGGCCTCGACAGCGACTTCTGAGGAGACAAGACCATGCTGCTGATGATCGACAACTACGATTCCTTCACCTACAACCTGGTCCAGTACTTCGGCGAACTCGGCGAGGACGTGCACACGTATCGGAACGACGAAATCACGCTCGATGAAATCGCGAAGCTCAGCCCGGAGCGCATCTGCCTTTCGCCGGGGCCGAGCAATCCGCAACACGCGGGCATCACGCTCGACGTGCTGCGCGAATTCTCCGGCAAGCTGCCGATTCTCGGCGTGTGCCTCGGCCATCAGGCGATCGGCGAGGCGTTCGGCGGGCGCGTCGTGCGCGCGCAGACCATCATGCACGGCAAGGTGAGCCAGATCGAGACGGACTGTAAAGGCGTGTTCGCCGACCTGCCCAAACACTTCAACGTGACGCGCTATCACTCGCTGGCAATCGAGCGCGAGTCTTTGCCCGACTGTCTGGAAGTGTCCGCATGGACGCCGGACGGCGAAATCATGGGCGTGCGTCACAGGGAACTCGAAGTGGAAGGCGTGCAGTTCCATCCGGAATCGATTCTTTCCGAGCACGGCCACGCGCTGCTGGAAAACTTCGTGAAGCACTCTTCATCCGGGAAGCGGGCCTAAGCATATGACCATCACCGCACAGGAAGCGCTGCAACGCACGATCGAGCATCGCGAGATCTTTCACGACGAAATGCTGCACCTCATGCGCCAGATCATGCGCGGCGAGATGTCGCCCGTCATGGCGGCCGCGATCATCACCGGCTTGCGCGTGAAGAAGGAAACCATCGGCGAGATCGCTGCGGCAGCGACCGTGATGCGCGAGTTCGCGAATCACGTCGAAGTCGAGGACAACTCGAATTTCGTCGATATCGTCGGCACCGGCGGCGACGGCTCGCACACGTTCAACATCTCCACCGCGTCGATGTTCGTGGCCGCCGCGGCGGGCGCGAAGGTCGCGAAGCACGGCAACCGCGGCGTGTCGAGCAAATCGGGCAGCGCGGACGTGCTCGAAGCGCTCGGCGTGAACATCGATCTGACACCGGAACAAGTGGCCGCGTCGATTGCCGAAACCGGCATGGGCTTCATGTTCGCGCCGAACCATCATCCGGCGATGAAGAACATCGCGCCCGTGCGCCGCGAACTCGGCGTGCGGACCATTTTCAATATTCTCGGGCCGCTGACGAATCCGGCCGGCGCGCCGAACCAGCTTCAGGGTGTGTTTCATGAAGACCTCGTCGGCATTCAGGTGCGCGTGATGCAGCGTCTCGGCGCGAAACACGTGCTGGTGGTGTACGGCAAGGACGGCATGGACGAAGTGTCGCTCGGCGCCGCGACGAAAGTCGGCGAACTGAAGAACGGTGAAGTGACCGAGTACGAGATTCATCCGGAGGATTTCGGCCTGCAGATGGTGTCGAATCGCTCGTTGAAAGTGCAGGACGCGCAGGAATCGAAGGCCATGCTGCTCGGCGCGCTGAACAACAAGGCGGGCGTCGCGCGCGAGATCGTCACATTGAATGCCGGCACGGCGCTCTATGCTGCGGATATCGTCGATTCGATCGCCGTCGGCATGGCCGCCGCCCGCGAAGCAATCGAAAGCGGCGCGGCGCGCGAGAAAATCGAAACGCTCGCGAAGTTCACGCAGCAGTTCGCGAAGAAATAACGGAAGCCAATATGAGTGACATTCTGGAACGCATCATCGCGGTCAAGCGCGAGGAAATTCGCGCCGCCGAACAGAGCGCGCCGCTCGAAGAGCTGAAGCTCGAAGCCAGTTCGCGCGATCTGCGCGATTTCGTCGGCGCGTTGCGGGCGAAGCATGCGGCGAATCAGGCGGCGGTCATTGCCGAAGTCAAGAAAGCGAGTCCGTCGAAAGGCGTGCTGCGCGAGAACTTCGTGCCCGCCGACATCGCGCGCTCGTACGAGCAAGGCGGCGCCGCGTGCCTTTCCGTGCTCACCGACGTGCAGTTCTTCAAGGGCAGCGTCGCGTATCTGCAGGAAGCGCGCGCCGCGTGCAGCCTGCCGGTGCTGCGCAAGGACTTCATCGTCGATCCGTATCAGATCATGGAAGCGCGCGCGATGGGCGCGGACTGCATCCTGCTGATCGCCGCCGCGCTCGAACTCTCGCACATGCAGGATCTCGAAGCCTACGCGCATTCGCTCGGGCTCGCGGTGCTGGTCGAAGTGCACGACGCCGACGAACTGCGCGACGCGCTCACGCTGAAGACGCCGCTCATCGGCATCAACAACCGCAATCTGCGCACGTTCGAGACGACGATCGACACGACCATCGGCATGCTGGAATCGGTGCCGGATGACCGCATCGTCGTGACGGAATCAGGCATTCTGTCGCGCCTCGATGTCGAACGGTTGCGCGCGATGCGTGTGCATACGTTCCTCGTCGGCGAAGCGTTCATGCGCGCCGACGACCCCGGCGCGGAACTCGCGCGCATGTTCTTCTGATTTCATCGACAGGAACCGCATGGGCATCGAACGGGAACTCAAACTCGCGCTCGCGCCGTCGCAACACGATGACGTCGCGCGCTTCTTCGACGAACGCACCGGCGCGGGCAAGCCGATCGAGCTTGCCAACGTCTATTTCGATACGCCGGACTGCGCGCTCGCGAAGGCGAAGTCCGCGCTGCGCCTGCGCCGCACGCCGGAGCAATGGCTGCAGACGTTCAAGACGCTCGGCAAATCGGTCGCGGGTTTGAGCAACCGTCACGAGTGGGAACTGCCCGTGAAAGGCGAAGCGCTCGAAATCGACGCGCTGATCGCCGCCTGCGACAACGACGCGGCACGCCAGGCGCTGGAACGCGCCGCGCCCGATCTGATCGCGCTCTTCAAGACCGACTTCAGGCGCATCGTGTGGGACATCGAGCGCGAGGGTTCGCAGATCGAAGTCGCGCTGGATCTCGGCCAGATCACCGCCGAAGTCGACGGCGAGACGCGTCGCGCGGACATTAGCGAGCTGGAGCTGGAACTGAAATCCGGCGAAGAAGGCGCGCTTTCGATGCTCGCCGCGGAACTACGCGGCGCGTTTCCCGAGATCGTCCCCGAGGATCTCAGCAAGGCCCAGCGCGGATATCTCCTGCGCGAGTCCGAAAAAACCCGCAACGCCCGAGCATGAGCCGACAGCCTTCCCTCTTTGCGGAAAACGAATCCGCGGCAGCATCGACTTTCACGACGCTCGAAAGTCAGTTCGAGGCGCTGCCCGCCGACTGGCGCCGCCATCTGAAGCCTTTCATCGACGGCAAGCATTACGCGGCGTTGTGCGCATTCGTCGATGCCGAGCGCGCCGCCGGCAAGACGGTTTATCCCGCCGATGTCTTCCGCGCGCTGCGCCTCACGAGTCCCGGCGACGTGAAGGTCGTGATTCTCGGGCAAGACCCGTATCACGGCGAGGACAAGGGCGCGCCGCAAGCGCACGGCCTGGCGTTCTCGGTGCCCGCGCCAGTACGCCCGCCGCCGTCGTTGCGCAACATCTTCAAGGAGATTCACGCGAGTCTCGGTTTTCCCGCGCCCGCGCACGGCTGTCTCGATTCATGGGCGAAGCAAGGCGTGCTGTTGCTCAACACGTCGCTGACCGTCGAGCGCGATAAGGCCGGCAGTCATGCGAAACGCGGCTGGGAGCAATGCACCGATACGCTGATCCACGAAATGGCGCAACGTCACGACGGGCTCGTTTTCATGCTTTGGGGCGCGCACGCGCAGGCGAAGCGCGGTTTGATCGAAGGCACGGGGAAAGCGCATTGCGTGCTGGAGTCGGCGCACCCTTCGCCGCTGTCGGCGTATCGCGGATTTTTCGGCTGCGGGCATTTCGCGCTCGCGAACGAATACCTGACGAAGCATGGACGCGACGCGATCGACTGGCGATTGCCCGCCGAGCCGGAATTGCTCGCCTGAAAACCAAAAACCCCGCATCAGCGGGGTTTTTTATCGAAGCGGAGACGCTTAAACAGCCGCAATCGCCTCACGCGCCGACGCCAGCGCCGCGCCAGCCACTTCGGGCCCCATGTTCAGGCCTTCGGCGTAAATGAAGCTCACGTCGGTCATGCCGAGGAAACCGAGGAACGTCGTGAGGAACGGCGTCTGCGAATCGTTCGGCGTGCCCGCATACTTGCCGCCGCGCGCCGAGACAACGTACACCTTCTTGCCCTTCACGAGGCCTTCCGGACCGTTCGCGGTATAGGTGAACGTGATGCCGGCACGCGCGATCCAGTCGAAATACGTCTTCAGTTGCGACGAGATGCCGAAGTTGTACAGCGGCGCTGCGATCACGACGATATCCGCCGCTTGCAGCTCGGCGATCAGCGCTTCGCTCTTCGCGTTGATCGCGGTTTGTTCCGCGCTGCGTTGATCGGCGGGCGTGAAGAACGCGCCGAGCGTGGCGTCGTCGAGATGCGGCAGGCTGTCGCCTAGCAGATTGCGCACGACCAACTTTGCGCCCGGGTTGCTTTGTTGCAGCTTCGCGGTCAGTTCGTCGGCGAGCAGCGTCGATTGAGCACCTTGCGAACGGGCGGCGGAGTTGATTTGCAGAATCGTCGTCATGATGGCTTCCTGTTCCTTGATCGGGTTTCGGGCACCGTCGGCACCCGGCTTAGGAAGCATTCTTCGTTTTTCGACGCCCGAGAAAAAGCCATCCAGTCATGACGGATTGTTGCATCGGTAGAACAATCCGCCACACTTTGCCGATTCAGCCCTTCAGCCAGCGCTCGCGCCATTGTTTCGATGGGCCGCGTCCGTCGATGGCCGTCAGCACGTAGCGCGCGATTTCCGGCCCGTCAAGCTTGACCTCGGTGCGGCGCAGTTCGTCGCGGCGGAACGCGTGCACGTCCACCTTCGCGCCCGGCAGATAGCGCGACAAAAGCGCGTCGAGATTGGAGCCGGTGACGCGCAGTCCGTCGATCGCGACGAGCACATCACCCGCCGACAATCCCGCCTTCTGCGCCGCGCTGCCTTCATGGACGACGGCGAGCGTGCAATCCGCGCCGCCCCGCACACGCGCGCCGAGCGAAGGCTTGACCGACGCGCCGTTGCCCGGCAAATCGGGCGTCATCGCGATGCCGAACGGCTCGAACAGCGCATCGAGCGGCAGATCGCGCGTGCCGCGCACGCCGTCGCGGAAGAGCGAACGCAGGTCCGCGCCGGTCGCTTCGGCGAAGAGCGCCTCGACGTCTTCCTCCAGAATGCCGCGCGCCCGGCCGTTGTAGAACTCGCGCCCGTAGCGCTGCCACAGGAGGCGCATCACATCGTCGAGCGATTTGCGGTTGTCGGTTTGCGCGCGAATCGACAAATCGAACGCCAGCGCGACGAGCGAGCCCTTCTGGTAATAGCTGACGATCGCGTTCGGCGCGTTTTCGTCGGCGCGGTAGTACTTCACCCACGCGTCGAACGAGCTTTGCGCGACGGACTGCTTGAGCCGCCCCGTGCCGCGCAGCACGCCGCCGATGGTCTTGCCGAGCAGATTGAAGTAGTCGCCCGCCGAAATGAGGCCGCTGCGCACGAGCAAAAGATCGTCGTAGTAGGACGTGAAGCCTTCGAAGAGCCACAGCAGCGTCGTGTAATTCTCCTGCGACAGATCGTACGGCGCGAACGCGGCCGGCTTGATGCGCTTCACGTTCCACGTATGGAAGTACTCGTGGCTGCACAGGCCGAGATACGTGCGATAGCCTTCGGTCGTTTCCGGGCGGCCCTGCACGGGGAGATCCGTGCGATTGCAGATCAGCGCCGTCGATGCGCGATGCTCCAGTCCGCCGTAACCATCGCTGACGGCGACGGTCATGAACACGTAGCGGTCCACCGGCGCCTTCTTCGTACGCGGCTCGAACAGCGCGATCTGCGCTTCGCACACGCGCTTCAGATCCGCGGCGAGCCGGTTCATGTCGAGATTGACGACGCGCCCCGAGATCACGATGTCGTGCTTCACGCCGTGCGCGGTAAAGCTGCCGAGCGCGAATTCGCCGAGTGTGACGGGTTGATCGACGAGTTCGTCGTAATTCGCCGCTTCATAGCTGCCGAAGCTATAGCGCTTCGTGCCGCGCGCTTCGGCAAGCGCCGTCGCGACGCGCCAGTTGCGATACGCGCCGCCCGGCGGCGGTTCGATATCGACGATGCACGGCGCCGCCGACTGCCCTTCCACGGCGAGGAACGTGCTCGTCCCGTTGAAGAAGCCGATCGTGTCGTCCAGATGCGCCGCGCGCACCGACATGTCCCACGCGTAGACCTCGTAGCGCAGCGTGATCGGTCCGTCGACCGGCGCGGCTTGCCACGCGTGCTTGTCGGTCTTTTCGATCGCGATCTTGCGACCCGCCGCGTTGAACGCCTGCAGCGTCACGATGTTGCGCGCGAACTCGCGAATCATGTAGCTGCCCGGAATCCAGACCGGCAACATGAACCGCTGGCCAGCGGGATCCGGCTCAGCAACGGTGAGCGTCACTTCGAAGAGATGCGCGGCGGGATTTTTCGGAACGATGCGGTAGCGGACGGGCTGCATCGCTTGCGTGAGCGTAGTCATCTCGATGTCCTTGTTCTTGTTCTGGGCGCGCCTGGCCACGCCCGGCGCCTTGCTTCATTACGCTGCGCTTTCGCAAAAGCAAGGCCGTAAAAACACAGGAGGCGCATCACGCGCCTCCCTTCTTCGTTCGAGCCGCGCTCAGTGCGTGGCTGACAGTTCCTTTTCGAGCCGGTCGGCGGGCACTGCGCCCGGCAGACGCCGGCCATCGGCGAGAAACACGGTCGGCGTGCCGGTGACGTTCATCGAGCGGCCGAGCTTCAGGTTCTTGTCGATGGCGGTCGTGTCGCACGACGCCGCCATGGTCGGCGTCTTGCGGTCGAGCATCCAGCCTTCCCACGCGTTCGCGCGATCCTGCGAGCACCAGATCGACTTCGACTTGGCCGTCGAATCCGGCGAAAGCACGGGGTACAGGAAGGTGTAGACCGTTACGTTGTCGATCGATTTCAGCGTCGATTCGAGCTGCTTGCAGTACGGACAGTTCGGATCGGAGAACACCGCGATCTTGCGCTTGCCGTTGCCCTTCACGACCTTCACCGCGTTCTCGAACGGCAGCTTCGCGAAGTCGATCTTGTTCGTTTCCGAGAGCCGCGCCTCGGTGAGGTTCTGGCTGCTGCGCGTATCGACGAGATCGCCGATCAGCACGTAGTTGCCGGTCGCATCGCTATAGACGATCTGCGAGCCGAGATTCACTTCGTAAAGTCCCGGCACGGGCGTCTTCTGAATGCTCTTGATGGTGGCGTCGCCCATGCGCGCTTCGAGCGTCGACTTGATCTTGTCGGTGGTTTCATCGGCCTGCGCCGAACAGCCGATGCTGAGCGTCACGGCGAGCGCGGCAGCCGTCGCGAGGGCGATACGAAAAGTGGTTTTCATGCGGTTTCCTGTGAGTCGCTTGAGCGTGGCGCCAATGGAGTATCGATAGACTGTTTCAACCAAGTGCCGCCGACACCAGCCAGCGCTTGATGAGCGGCTGCGCGCCGACGAACGCCATGCCGGTATTACGGACCGCGCGCGCGAGCGTGCCCGGCACGGAAAAGAGCCGCTGCAGGCCGTCGGTCGCGAACATGAGCTTTTGGATGTCTTCGCGGCGCGCGCGTTCGTAGCGGCGCAGCAGAATCGGATCGCCGAGATCACGGAACGACTCCTTATTCGCGATGACATCCGCGAGCGCGGCCACGTCGCGCAGGCCGAGGTTCATGCCCTGCCCCGCGAGCGGATGAATCAGATGCGCGGCATCGCCGACGAGCGCGACGCGCGGCGCGATCAGCTTGTCGACGGTCTGCAGCCCGAGCGGAAAACCCTGCGCGGGCGTCACGCAATCGAGCGTGCCGAGCATGTTTTGCGTCGCCTGTTCGACCTGAGCCGCGAGTTGGGCGGGATCGAGCGCGAGCAGTTCGTCGGCGTGTTCCGTGCGCGCCGACCAGACGAGCGAGACGTGATCGCCGGGCAACGGCAACAGCGCGATGATTTCCGTATCGCGGAACCATTGATACGCGGTTTCGCCGTGCGGCCGCTCGGTCCGAAAATTGGCGACGACACCCGTTTGCCGGTAATCGCGACGATTCATCTTCGCGCCCATCTGCGCGCGCACCCAGGAATGCGCGCCATCCGCGCCGACGATCAGATCCGTTTCGAGCATTTCGCCGCTCGCGAGCGCGACATGCGCGGCGTCGGTTTCGATCGTCATGCCCTGCGCGCGCGATTCGAACCACGAGAGGCTCGGCTGGAAGCGCAACGCGGCATCGAGCGACTGTTCGATCAGCGACGATTCCACGATCCACGCGAGCTGCGGCACCGACGCCTGGAACGCCGAAAAATGCAATTCCGCGTGGGCATCGCCGAAAACACGCATGTCGAGCACCGGACCGAGACGCGAGCGATCGAGCGCCTGCCAGACGCGCAGCCGCTCCAGCAGCGCCTGCGAGCTGGAAGACAGCGCGTAGATGCGCGAATCGAACGCCGCGCCCGGCGGCAGACCGGCGGCACGCGACGCGACGAGCGCGGTGCGCAGGCCGGATTGCGCGAGCGCGAGCGCGGCCGTCTTGCCGACGAGCCCGCCGCCGACGACGACAGCGTGAAATCTGAGGGGATGCGGAGTCATGCGGGCATTATAGCCGTGGGGTTCGAACGGGTTTGCGGGCCGAGGGCCGCGCTTGCGCGTGCCAGCGCGGCGTTACAATAGCGGTTTGCCCGGCCGTCTGACGCGGCCGCAGCGTGGCGGGCGGTTCTCGCCCGCTCTTTGCGCACCATTTTTGACGAAACCCGCGCGGCCCGCGCCGTCTCACCAGTTCGAAGGATCCCATGAGCCTCCAATGCGGCATCGTCGGCTTGCCCAACGTCGGTAAGTCCACACTTTTCAATGCTTTGACCAAGGCGGGCATCGCCGCCGAGAACTATCCGTTCTGCACGATCGAGCCGAATGTCGGCGTGGTCGAAGTGCCGGACGCGCGTCTGAACGCGCTCGCCGAGATCGTGAAGCCCGAGCGCATCCTGCCGGCGGTGGTCGAGTTCGTCGATATCGCGGGGCTCGTCGCGGGTGCGTCGAAGGGTGAAGGCCTCGGCAACCAGTTCCTCGCGAACATCCGCGAGACGGATGCGATCACGCATGTCGTGCGCTGCTTCGAGGACGAGAACGTGATCCACGTCGCGGGCAAGATCGACCCGATCGCGGATATCGAAGTCATCAACACCGAACTCGCGCTCGCCGATCTGGCGACGGTCGAAAAGGCGTTCACGCGTTATTCGAAGGCGGCGAAGTCGGGCAACGACAAGGAAGCGGCGAAGCTCGTCGCCGTGCTCGAAAAGGTTCGCGCGCAACTGGATCAGGCGAAGCCGGTGCGCGGTCTCTCGCTGACCGACGAAGAGCAGTTGACCATCAAGCCGCTGTGCCTGATCACGTCGAAGCCGACGATGTACGTCGCGAACGTGAAGGACGACGGTTTCGAGAACAACCCGTATCTCGACGCGGTGCGCAAGCACGCAGAAGCGGAGAACGCGCCGGTGGTCGCGGTGTGCGCGGCGATCGAAGCGGAAATCGCCGATCTCGAAGATGCCGACAAGATCGAATTCCTGGCTGACATGGGCATGGACGAGCCGGGCTTGAATCGCGTGATTCGCGCGGGGTTCAAACTGCTTGGGTTGCATACGTACTTCACGGCGGGCGTGAAGGAAGTGCGCGCGTGGACGATTCATATCGGCGATACGGCGCCGCAGGCCGCCGGGGCGATTCATACGGATTTCGAACGCGGCTTTATCCGCGCGCAGACGATTTCGTTCGATGACTACATCGCTTATAAGGGCGAGCAAGGTGCTAAAGAGGCTGGGAAGATGCGAGCGGAAGGGAAGGAGTACGTCGTGCATGACGGGGATGTCATGAACTTCCTGTTTAACGTGTAAAGCGTCAAGAACAGTCACAAGCTGCTTGCCTCGCGAAGCGGAGTACCCGATAAAGGGACTCCGCTTTTTTCTTGCGCGGATGAGAGGCAGCGCAGCGATGCGCAATAAATAACAACAACGAGAGAGAACAAGAAGATGAAGCGACATGCATCGATGAGCGTGCTGCGTGCGTTCGCGGTTACCGTGCTGATCGCGGCGAGCGTCGTGTGTACACCCAGCGCTTTCGCCTATCGCGGCAATCATTACCAGTATCAGCCGCAACCCGACGAATCCGACCTCGACAACCACGGCCACTACGTCAACCACGACGGCAACGTCATCCATTCACCCGCACACTCGCGCTCCGGCACCGTCCCCACGGGCGCAACGGCCCAATGCCGCGACGGCTCCTACGGCTTCAGCCAGCACCACAGCGGTACATGCTCCCGCCACGGCGGCGTGGCGAGCTGGGAGTGACGGAAACGCACCGCGAAGTACAATGCCATTTGATCCCGCCTGCGCCAAGCGCAGCGACGGGAACGCGCGAAACCGCGCGACCGGACATCCTCGCGCGCCGACTCGGACGCGCCGCTTTCATACCCTCAATCAATCACGGACAACATGGCCCAATACGTCTTCACCATGAACCGCGTCGGCAAGATCGTCCCGCCGAAGCGTCAGATCCTGAAAGACATCTCCCTCTCGTTCTTCCCCGGCGCGAAAATCGGTCTGCTCGGCCTGAACGGTTCCGGCAAGTCGACGCTCATCAGGATCATGGCGGGCGTCGATAAGGACATCGAAGGCGAAGCCACGCCGATGCCGAACCTGAACATCGGTTATCTGCCGCAGGAACCGCAACTGGATCCGCAGCAGACCGTGCGTCAGGCCGTCGAGGAAGGTCTCGGCGATGTCTTCCAGGCGCAAAAGAAGCTCGACGAAATCTACGCCGCCTACGCCGAGCCCGACGCCGACTTCGACGCGCTCGCCGCCGAACAGGCGAAGTACGAAGCGATTCTCTCGACGAGCGATGGCGGCAGCCCCGAACAACAGCTCGAAGTCGCCGCCGACGCGCTGCGCCTGCCGGCATGGGACGCCAAGATCGAACATCTGTCGGGCGGAGAAAAGCGCCGCGTCGCGCTGTGCAAGCTGCTGCTGCAAAAGCCCGACATGCTGCTGCTCGACGAGCCGACCAACCACCTCGACGCCGAATCCGTCGAATGGCTGGAGCAGTTCCTCACGCGCTATCCGGGCACCGTCGTCGCGGTGACGCACGATCGCTACTTCCTCGATAACGCCGCCGAATGGATTCTCGAACTCGACCGCGGCCACGGCATTCCGTGGAAGGGCAACTATTCGAGCTGGCTCGACCAGAAGGAAGACCGCCTGAAGCAGGAAGAAGCGAGCGAATCCGCGCGTCAGAAGGCGATCAAGAAGGAACTCGAATGGGTGCGCCAGAACCCGAAGGGCCGTCAGGCGAAATCGAAGGCGCGTATCGCGCGTTTCGAGGAACTCAACAGCCAGGAATACCAGAAGCGCAACGAAACGCAGGAAATCTTCATTCCGGTCGGCGATCGACTGGGCAATGAGGTCATCGAGTTCAAGAACGTCAGCAAGGCATATGGCGATCGTCTGCTCATCGACAATCTCAGCATGAAGATTCCGGCGGGCGCGATCGTCGGCATCATCGGACCGAACGGCGCCGGCAAGTCGACGCTCTTTCGCATGCTGACCGGCAAGGAGCAGCCGGATTCGGGCGAGATCGTCAAGGGACCGACCGTCAAGCTCGCCTATGTGGATCAAAGCCGCGACGCGCTCGCCGCCGATAAAACCGTGTTCGAGGAAATCTCCGGCGGCGCCGACGTGCTCACGGTCGGCAAGTACGAAACGCCGTCGCGCGCGTATATCGGCCGATTCAACTTCAAGGGCGGCGATCAGCAGAAGCTCGTCGGCAATCTGTCGGGCGGTGAACGCGGCCGTTTGCATCTGGCGAAGACGCTCATCGCCGGCGGCAACATGCTGCTGCTCGACGAACCGTCGAACGACCTCGACGTCGAAACGCTGCGCGCGCTCGAAGACGCGTTGCTGGAATTCGCCGGCTCGGTGATGGTGATCTCGCACGATCGCTGGTTCCTCGACCGCATCGCGACGCATATCCTCGCGTTCGAAGGCGATTCGCATGTCGAGTTCTTCGACGGCAACTACCAGGAATACGAAGCCGACAAGCGCACGCGTCTCGGCGAAGAAGCCGCGAAGCCGAAGCGTCTGCGCTACAAGCCGATCACGCGTTGAGCGCGTCAAACATCTGACGATTTACCGCGCGCCAATGCGGGCGCGCGCACCGACGTCAGGCATAAAAGTGGCGACTGTGTAGGACGCAGTCGCCACTTTCATTTTCGAGCGGCACTTTCCGAAAAGCCGACACGGGAGACACACGAAGATGGCGGGATCGAGCGCGAGGCGGGGGGCGCTTTGGGCAATCGGAATCGTCGTGGCGCTCGCCGTCGTGGCGGTCGGCGGCTGGCTGATCGCCGTGCATCAGATCAAAGAGCGCATCATCGAGACGCTCGGCCCGAACGGTTCGGTGGAAGAAATCGACGTCGGCTTCGGTCACGTGACGCTCTCGCGCGTGCGCCTGCGCGGCCCGAAAGACTGGCCGGCGAGCGACGCCATGCGCGCCGAACGCATCGTGCTCGATGTCGATATGCATTCGCTCATAACGAAGCCGATTCATCTGCGCAGCGTGAGCGTCGACAACTACTATCTGTCGATCGTCCGTTCCGCCGATGGCCGCGTGCGCATCCTGCCAGGGCTCAGGGAAACCGCGCAGGAAGCCAACGCCACGCCCGACAGCAAGGAGCGTGAGGAACATGCGCGCGAGGAAAAGCTCATCGATCGCGTGTCGTTCGAGCGTGGATCGATGGAGTTCTTCGACGGCTCCGTGCAGAACCCGCCGTACCGCGTGCTGATCGGCGATGCGCGTGCCACCGTCGATCACATTCATCTGCCCGCCCTCACCGACCGCACCGAGCTTTCGATGACCGGCTCGATCAAAGGCCCGTCGCATACGGGCAATGTGACGTGGGCGGGCTGGATGGTCATCGCGAACAAGGATTCTCAGACGCGCGTGACACTGCGCAACGTCGATGTCGCGACGCTCGATCCGTATCTGCTCAAGAAAGCCGGCGCAAAGGCGGCGGTAACGGGCGGCACCATCGATTTGTCGATCGATGCGACCGTGAAGGATTACCGCATTCACGCGCCCGGCACGCTCACGCTGAATCACTTGCAGATCAGCGACGCCGGCAATCCGCTCGACACCTTCCTCTCGATTCCGACCAAAGCCGCGATCGCCGCGCTGAAGGACCGCAAGGAGCAGATCAAGCTCGATTTCGTGCTCGACGGCGATTTGCGCGATCCGAAGTTTTCGCTGAGTGAGAGTCTGTCGAAGAAGCTCGCGGCGGGCTTCGCGAAAGTCCTCGGCGTGAGCGCGGAAGGCGTCGCGCGGGGCGCGGGCGATACGGTCCGGGGAATCGGCAACGCGCTGAAGAATCTGCTGGGGCAGTAGCGCGTTGCGTTTCCGTTTTCAGATCGGCAGATTCAGCGCGCGCAGCTTCGTTTCCGTATCCAGCGCGCCGGTGTAGTGAACACCGTGCCAGCCGAGCGCGGTCGCGGCTTGCGCGTTTTTCAGATTGTCGTCGATGAACACGAGCTCGTCCGGTCGAATGCCCGGCAACTGCTTTTCGATTTCCACGCGCATCAAATCGAAAATCTGCGGATCGGGCTTCACGAGACCGACGCGCCCCGACACGACGATCTCACGAAACTTCCGCAGCACATCGAAACGCTCCCACGCGTACGGAAAGGTTTCCGCCGACCAGTTCGTCAGGCCGAAAAGCGGCACGCCCGCCGCCTCCAGCCGGTCGACGAGCGCGACGCCCTCTTCCATCACGCCCGACACCATTTCCGGCCAGCGCGCGTAAAACGCGCGGATCAGCGCTTCGTGCTCGGGATAGAGCGCGATCAATTCGGCAGTGCCTTCCTCGATCGTCTGCCCGCCGTCCTGTTGCACGACCCATTCCATCTTGCAGACGTTATCCAGAAACCAGCGGCGCTCGGTATCGTCCGGAATCAGATGCCTGTAGAGATATTCGCGATTCCAGTCGATCAGCACGCCGCCGAAATCGAACACGACTGCCTTGATGGTCATCTCGCTGCGCTCCTGTCCTGTTCGTCAGATCGCCTTCGTCCGCGCTTCGAGCCATGCCAGCGCTTTCCCCGACACATGCGGCGACACGCGTGTGCGCACCGTCTCGTGATACGCGTTGAGCCACGCGCGTTCGTCTTCGCGCAACAGCGACAAGTCGATGCAGCGCGAATCGATCGGGCACAGCGTCAGCGTTTCGAATTCGAGGAAATCGCCGAACTCGGTCTTGGCGGCCGCGCGGTTCATCACGAGATTTTCGATGCGGATGCCCCACTTGCCCGGCCGATAAATCCCTGGCTCGATCGACGTGATCATGCCCTCTTCCATCGCCGTCCACGACTCGGCCGGCGCGTAGTGCGAGATCACCTGCGGGCCTTCGTGCACGTTCAGGAAGTAGCCGACGCCGTGTCCCGTGCCGTGACCGTAGTCCGCGCCCGCTTCCCAGATCGGCGCGCGGGCGATCGAATCGAGCATCGGCGAACGGATGCCGCGTGGAAAGCGCGCGCGGGAAAGCGCCATCGTGCCCTTCAGCACGGCGGTGAAATCGCGCCTGTGCTCGGCGCCGATTTCGCCGATCGGCACGACACGCGTGATGTCCGTCGTTCCGCTCAGATACTGGCCGCCCGAATCGATCAACAGCAGGCCGTTGCCTTCGATCACCGCATGCGAGGCTTCGGTCGCGCGGTAATGCGGCATCGCGCCGTTGGCGTTGAAGCCCGCGATCGTGCCGAAACTCAGCGTGACGAAACCCGGACGGCGCGCGCGGGCGGCGGTCAGCTTCTCGTCGATGGTCAGTTCCGTGATGCGTTCGCGGCCGAGCGCATCCTCGAACCACGCGAAGAATTCGGCGAGCGCGGCGCCGTCCTGTTCCATCGTCGCCCGGATGTGCTCCGCCTCCGCCGCGGTCTTGCGCGATTTGGCGAACGTCGACGGATTCACAGCCTCGACGATCGTCACCGTCGCGGGCACTTTCTCCAGCAAGCCGTGCGTGATGCGGCGCGGGTCGATCAGGAGCGTCGCACCCGCCGGCAACGAAGCGAGCGATTCCGGTGCCGCGGGATACGGCGCGACGCGCACGTTGTCGCGCGCGAGAGATGCGACGAGCGCGGCAGGAACCTTGCCGTCGGCGACGAAGATCGTCGCGTCATCGAGACCGATCAGCGCGTGCGCGACGAAGACCGGGTTATAGCTCACATCGCCGCCGCGCAGATTGAAGATCCACGCGAGATCGTCGAGCGTGGAAACGAAGTGCCATTGCGCGCCTTTCGCCTGCATCGTGGCGCGCACTTGCGCGAGTTTTTCCGCGCGGGAGACGCTCGCATGCGGCGCGGCGTGCTCGTAGACGGCCGCCTCCGGCAAACCAGGACGCGCGGGCCACACCGAATCCAGCAGATCGAGATCCGTGCGCAGCACGATGCCGCGCGCGGTCAGCGCTTCGGACAACGCGCGCGCCGCCGCAACGCCGAGCACGGTGCCATCGACGGCGACGGTCGCGCCCGGAGGCACGTGTTCCGCGAGCCATTCGACGTGCGGCGCGGTCTGCTGGCCGCCCATCATCTTCATGAGCACGATGCCGGTGCCGGCGAGTTGAGCTTCGGCCTGCGTCCAGTAGCGGCTATCGACCCAGACGCCCGCGAAATCCGCCGTCACCACGAGCGTGCCCACCGATCCGGTGAAGCCCGAGAGCCATTGACGTCCCTGCCAGCGCTCCGGCAGATATTCGGAAAGATGCGGATCGGCCGACGGAATAAGCACGGCGGCGAGCTTTTCGAGCGCCATCTGGCCGCGCAACGCCTCGATGCGTTTCGCGAACATGGCGGGCTCTGGAATGGCTGAATCTGCAATGCGATCGTTCATGAAGTCACCTGCTTGAAAGCCCGCGTAGGGCGCGAAGAGCACGGCGCGCGGCGAGGATCACCCGTCGCACGTCAGAAAATTTGGATCAGCGGCGCGCCGCCAGCCCGACGGTCATCGTCACGACGAAGAGCGCGAACACGGCGCACGCCAGCCATTCGAGCGTATCGCCGTCGTGATACACGTCGACGATATTGCCCAGCATGCGCGCGACGACCGTCGCCAGTATGCCAGCGCCGATGGCCGTCCAGATGCGTCCCGCCGGACCGCGCGCGCCGCGTCCCGCACGCCGCAGCGGATGCAGCCACCAGCCCGCCGCGCCGATCACCGCGCCAAGAAAAATCAGTCCGATCCAGCCCATCAGCGGCAATGCTCCGCAGGTAGCGATCTGGTGGGAAGTGAAGCGTTTCGAATGACAGGCATGGTTTGGACAATTCACGGCGGACGCAGCGGTTGAGTTTAGGGGCCGGACGAAGCCTGTGCAAGGCTCCGGATCCACCCGGACGCGCGCTGCGGATGCGTCTCGTATGACCCATGGAATATGAAACGATCGCTCTTCCGCCTGAGAAGTCTCTGTGAATTTTCCGAGTTTTTTCGGTTTGGCCGAATGCTATGATTTGTATTAAATCGCGCTCGCATCAATTCAGAATTTTCCGATTAACCGCACTGAAAGCGGACTTCGGCTTCGAGTGGTGCTCGCGAGTTACGAATTAAATCATTTCGATTATCGACACTGCGAAATTGCGATTCTAAAAGGTATTTATCTCATGACGGAAACCAGTCTGATTTCCCTGCGCGGCCTGGAACTGATTATTACGTATCGCGGCGCTAGCCAGGAGAGGCAAGACAATCTGCGGGGCGTCCTGCGTCACTTGAACCGTACCTACTCGGACTATCAGATCTGGCTGATCGAGGCGGACGCCGCGCCCACGTTCAGTTGGTCCGAATTCGGCGACCCGAAGATCAAACATGTGTTCATACACGATATCGGCCCTTTCCCGAAGGCGCGACTGGTCAATCTCGGCGCACTCATGGCAAAGAGCGAGATTATCTGCCTCCATGACGCCGATATGATCGCGAACCCGTACTATATGAAAGGCGCGTTGGACGCGCTGATGGACCAAAATAGCAGCGATGTGCTTTGTCCTTTCACACGCGTATTGAATGTTTCTGGCAATCGCCGGCAATCGTTTATCGAATCGGGTAATTTCGACGAATTCGCGCCGTTTTTAGCAAGTGATTTGCCGGACGACATGAGTTTGCTGTACGTCAGTACGCCGGGTGCGATCAATTTCTTCAGGCGCGCGGAATTCATCCGCGTCGGGGGGCTGAATCCCGGCTTCATCGGCTGGGGAGGAGAGGACGACGAATTATTCGTCCGCGCCGCGCGACTCGGCGTGCGGTGGCATTCGTTCTCGAATCTCCAGGCGACGCTGTTTCACCTCAATCACGACTCTGCCTCGCGCACTCAGTTGTTTGACGAGGAGCTCACCGCCAGAAACCGGCAGATGGCGTTCCACACCGACGATATCCCCATGGAAGAACTCGAAGCGCGCGCGGCCGAACTGGCAAAGTATTTTCGCTGAGCCGCACGCCGTGGCGTTCTGTCACACTCGTCCTGCGGCGGACGTTCAGCGCCTGCCGTATGGGCGTGGGCGGCATTTGACCGTGGTCGCGCCCCAAATGCCACCTATAAATGAAGAAATACGCAAAAGGCTATAATATTGGGCTATCTGAAAGGCCATCGGCTTAGGCCCAAAGCATCAGCTCAATACAATGCAGCTCCTCACGATCGGAATCAACCACCACACTGCGCCTGTCGCCCTGCGCGAACGCGTGGCGTTTCCGCTCGAACAGCTCAAGCCCGCGCTGGGCGCGCTGAAGGACATCTGGCTGGGACCGCTCGCGAAGGCATCGCCCGAAGCGGCCATCCTCTCGACCTGCAACCGCACCGAACTCTATTGCGCCACTGACGACGCCGCCGCCCGCGAAGCCGCGATCCAGTGGCTCTCGAAGTATCACAGCATCCCCGTTCCCGAACTCGCGCCGCACGTCTATGCGCTGCCGCAGTCGGAAGCCGTGCGCCACGCGTTTCGCGTCGCATCCGGGCTCGATTCGATGGTGCTTGGCGAGACGCAAATCGTCGGACAGATGAAGGATGCCGTACGTACGGCGTCCGAAGCCGGCGCGCTCGGCACGTATCTCAACCAGTTGTTCCAGCGCACGTTCGCGGTCGCGAAGGAAGTGCGCACGACGACGGAAATCGGCGCGCAATCGGTATCGATGGCCGCCGCCGCCGTGCGTCTCGCGCAGCGCATCTTCGAGAACATTTCGAGCCAGCGCGTGCTGTTCATCGGCGCGGGCGAAATGATCGAGTTGTGCGCGACGCACTTCGCCGCGCAGAATCCGCGCGAACTGGTTGTCGCGAACCGCACGGCGGAGCGCGGCGAAAAGCTCGCCGGACGCTTCAATGGCCGCGCGATTCCGCTCTCCGAACTGCCTGCGCGCATGCACGAATTCGACATCATCGTGTCGTGCACGGCGTCGACGCTGCCGATCATCGGTCTGGGCGCGGTCGAGCGTGCAGTGCGCGCGCGCCGCCATCGGCCGATTTTCATGGTCGATCTCGCCGTGCCGCGCGATATCGAGCCCGAGGTCGGCAATCTCCACGACGTCTTCCTCTACACCGTCGACGATCTCGGCGCGATCGTGCGCGAAGGCAACGCGTCGCGTCAGGCGGCGGTCGCGCAGGCCGAGGCGATCATCGAGACGCGTGTCGCGAATTTCATGCAGTGGCTCGATGCGCGCAGCATCGTGCCCGTCATCCGCCACATGCACACGCAGGCGGACACGCTGCGCCGCGCCGAACTCGAGCGCGCGCGCAAGATGCTCGCGCGCGGCGACGATCCCGCCGCCGTGCTCGAGGCGCTGTCGCAATCGCTCACGAACAAGCTGATCCACGGCCCGACGCACGCGCTCAACCGCGCGAGCCGTGAGGAGCGCGACCAGCTCATCGACCTGATGAGCGGTTTCTACCGCCACGGTCCGTCGTCCGATTCGTCGGAACGTTAGCGGCTTCCTCTTTGCTATTCTCAAATGCTCCGCGCGGCTAGCAAGCGCGGCGCTCCCCGATCGCAGTATTTCCTGGCGCTGACCGCGCCGATTCCGCCCGATGAAAACGAGCATGCAAAGCAAGCTCGACCAGCTTGCAAAACGGCAGGTCGATCTCAACGAATTGTTGAGCCGCGAAGACGTGACGGCCGACATGGACCAGTATCGCAAGCTCACGCGCGAGCACGCGGAAATCAGCCCGATCGTCGATCAATACGCGCTCTGGCGTCAGGCGCTGACCGACGAAGCCACCGCGCAGGAACTGCTCTCCGATCCGTCGATGCGCGATTTCGCCGAAGAGGAAATCGGCGAGGCGCGCGAGCGCATGGTGAAGATCGAAGGCGACTTGCAGACGATGCTCTTGCCGAAGGATCCGAACGATGACCGCAACATCTTCATCGAAATCCGCGCGGGCACGGGCGGCGACGAATCCGCGCTGTTCGCGGGCGATTTGCTGCGCATGTATCTGCGTTACGCGGAACGCAACCGCTGGACCGCCGAAACGATGTCGGAGAGCGTGTCGGATCTCGGCGGCTACAAGGAAGTGATCGTGCGCATCGCGGGACAAGGCGCGTATTCGCGGCTCAAGTTCGAATCGGGCGGGCATCGCGTGCAGCGTGTCCCGGCGACGGAAACGCAAGGGCGCATCCACACGTCCGCGTGCACGGTCGCGGTGATGCCGGAAGCCGATGAAATCAGCGAAGTCGTCATCAATCCGGCCGATTTGCGTATCGACACGTTCCGCGCGTCGGGAGCGGGCGGGCAGCACATCAACAAGACCGACTCCGCCGTGCGCGTCACGCACTTGCCGACGGGCATCGTCGTCGAATGTCAGGACGACCGCTCGCAGCACAAGAACAAGGATCGCGCGTTGAAGGTGCTCGCCGCGCGCATCAAGGACAAGCAGTATCACGAGCAGCACGCGAAGGAAGCAGCGACGCGCAAGAGCCTGATCGGCTCGGGCGACCGCTCGGAGCGCATCCGCACGTACAACTTCCCGCAGGGGCGCATGACGGATCACCGCATCAATCTGACGCTCTACAAGCTCGAATACATCATGGACGGCGATCTCGATGAAATGATCGCCTCGCTTGTTTCCGAGCATCAGGCCGAGCTGCTCGCCGCGCTCGGGGAAACCGAGTGAGCACAGCGGCCGACCTGCTGCGCGCTGCCGGACTGCCGCTGCTCGAAGCGCGCATTCTGCTGATGCACGTGCTCGGCTGGCGGCGCACCGAACTCATCACGCGTGATCGTGAATCGCTCGATCCGGACGCGGTCGCGCTTTTCGAAGCGCTCGCGAAGCGGCGTCTGAACGGCGAGCCCATCGCGCAACTGACCGGCAAGCGTGAATTCTTCGGGCTCGATTTCGACGTGACGCCGGACGTGCTGATCCCGCGTCCGGAAACCGAATTGCTCGTGGAACTCGCGCTCGATTCCATCGCCGATGTGCCGAACCCGCGCGTGCTCGATCTCGGCACCGGGACCGGTGCGATCGCGATTTCGATCGCTCATGCCCGGCCCGACGCGCGCGTATGGGCCGTCGACCGATCGACCGCCGCGCTCGACGTCGCGCGAGGCAACGCGCACGCGCTGCTCGATGCGACGCGCGCAGGCGGCCCGGTCACATTCGTCGAAAGCGACTGGGCCGCGAATATCGATCCGTCGCTGCTCTTCGAGACGATCGTCAGCAACCCGCCGTATATCGCGAGCGACGATCCGCATCTCGCGCAAGGCGACTTGCGCTTCGAACCGCGCGGCGCGCTCACCGACGACGCCGACGGTTTGTCCGCGATCCGCACGATCATCGGGACTGCGCCGTTTCTACTCACGACGAACGGCGCCTTGTGGATGGAGCACGGCTACGATCAGGCGGAATCCGTGCGCGAGCTGCTAAAGGCACGCGGCTTTACCAACGTCCGCTCGATGCGCGATCTCGCCGGCATCGAGCGTTGCTCCGGCGGTCTCTTCACGGCCTGAGCGACTGGCCGTCGTCAGCCCTCGAAACCGAAATCCGCTATCATTTCAACCATCATTCCACCGACTTCAAAGCGCAGGAACGCCATGGACACGCAAGAACGCATCAAGCAGATCGTCGATCAAAACCCGGTCGTCCTTTTCATGAAGGGCACGGCGCAATTCCCGATGTGCGGTTTCTCCGGCCGCGCGATCCAGGTGCTGAAGGCATGCGGCGCCGATCAGATCATGACCGTGAACGTTCTCGAAGACGACGCGATCCGCCAGGGCATCAAGGAATTCTCCAACTGGCCGACCATTCCGCAGCTCTACGTGAAGGGCGAGTTCATCGGCGGCTCGGACATCATGATGGAGATGTATCAATCGGGCGAACTACAGCAACTCTTCGCCGCAGCCTGACCTTCCGCAAGTGAGCGCGCCCGCCGCCGAAAAGCGACGTCTTATCGTCGCGATTACCGGCGCAACGGGCGCCATCTACGGCGTACGTCTGCTAGAGACACTGCGCAAGCTAGGCGGTGTCGAAACGCATTTGCTCGTTTCCAGCGCCGGCTGGCTGAATATTCAGCACGAACTCGATCTCGACAAGGCCGCCGTTCACGCGCTCGCCGATGTCGTCCATAGCGTGCGCGATGTCGGCGCAACCATTGCATCGGGCTCCTTCGCGACCGGCGGCATGGTCGTCGCGCCGTGTTCGATGCGCACGCTGGCAAGCATCGCGCACGGTCTCTCCGACAATCTCATCACCCGCGCCGCCGATGTCGTGCTGAAAGAGCGCCGCCGCCTCGTGCTGCTCGTGCGCGAGACGCCGCTCAATCTCGCGCATCTGCGCAACATGACGGCCGTCACCGAAATGGGCGGCGTGATCTTTCCGCCCTTGCCCGCGTTCTATCAAAAACCCGCGACCATCGACGAAATGGTGGATCACACGGTCGCGCGGGTCATCGATCTGTTCGGCTTCGGTCAGCCGGTCGCGCCCGCCTGGCGAGGTCTGCGAGACGAAGCATCGGATTAACAACGGCGACGACACAATTCGTTGCCATTCGAGCCGTTTATCAACAGGGCTCGCGGCCCTACATTGACGTCAAGACCCCACAGGAATTTGCCGCCATGAGCCGACTGCCTACCGTTTTTATTTCCCACGGCGCACCGACGTTGCCGATCGATCCGTCGATGCCGTCCGCCGAATTCGCTTCGCTCGGTCAAACGCTGCCGCGCCCGCGCGCCATTTTGATGTTGTCCGCCCATTGGGGCACCGCGCAGCCGGTGGTCAGCACGGCCGAACGCCCGGAAACGATCCACGATTTCTATGGCTTTCCGCGAGCGCTCTACGAATTGCGCTATCCGGCGCCCGGCGCGCCCGAACTGGCGAAACACGCCGCCGCGTTGCTCGGCAAGCTAGACATACCCGCGGCGACCGCGGATCGCGGGCTCGATCACGGCGCGTGGGTGCCCATGCTCCTGATGTTTCCGGATGCCGACGTCCCGGTTGCGCAGCTATCAATTCAGCCGCATCTCGACGCCGCGCACCATTTCCGCATCGGCCGGGCGTTGCGCGATTTGCGCGATGACGGCGTGATGATCATCGGTTCCGGGCAGATCACGCACAATCTGCGCATGGCCGATTTCAGCGCGCGACCGGAAGACGCCGATCCGCGCGTCGTAGAGTTCACCGACTGGTTCGAAAGCCGCATGGCCGCGCGCGATATCGACGCCCTGCTCGACTATCGTGCTCGCGCGCCGCACGCCGCGCTGATGCATCCGACCGATGAGCATCTGCTGCCCGTGTTCAGCGCGCTCGGCGCGGCGGCGGACGATTACCGGCTCGGCATCCAGTCGCTCGGCACGTTCCAGCGCGCGCTCGCGATGACCAACTACGTTTTCACCGACGAGTGACGTCGAATCTGCGCTGAAATGAAAAAAACCCGCCTGATCACTCGGGCGGGTTTTGTCGTGAAGCGGAGGAGCTTTAGGCGCCGATTTCGTGAAGAATGTCGTCGCGGCTTTCGCGCTCGTCGAGATACTTCGTGCGATATCCCGTGTGCACGCCCCAGTAGTAGAAGATCAGCGCGAGCACGGTGACCGCAGCCATGTCCCAGCCGTACGGCAGAAGTCCGCTGCCGCCGAAATCCTTGCTGCCGATCAGCGACATCACCGCCATCGACGGCAAATAGGTCACGAGCCACCACGCCGCCTTCAGATCGCGTCCCCAGCCCGAAAAGCCCGTCCTGCTCTGAAAGTAGAAGTAGACGGGAAGCGCGACCACCATCAGCAGGATGATTTCGCCGGTGAGCGGCCACTTCGCCCAGAACAGCACGAGCGACGCACACACGAACGCGAACGGCGCGATCACGCCCATCATCGGCAACTTGAGCGGGCGATCGAGATCGGTAGCCGAGCGGCGCAGCGCCATCAGGCTGACCGGGCCGGTGAGATACGAGATGACGGTCGCGACCGAAATCACCGCCGCCAGCGAACTCCAGCCGCGGAAGAAGAACAGGAAGATGAACGCGACGATCAGGTTGAACCACATCGCCGGACGCGGCACGCCGTAGAACGGATGCACGAGTCCGAAAATCTTCGGCATCGTGTTATTGCGCTGCATCGCGTAGATCATGCGCGTGGTCGTCGCCATGTAGGTCGTGCCGGTGCCGCTGGGGCTGACGAACGCATCGACATAAAGCAGGAACGCGAGCCAGTTCAGGTTCAGCGCGAGCGCCAGTTCAGCGAACGGCGACGCAAAGTTGAAATGCGACCAGCCCTTCATCGCGTCGGCGGGATTCACCGCGCCGATATACGCGATTTGCAGCAGCACGTAGATCACGAGCGCGAGCAGAATCGAGCCGATCACGGCGAATGGCACGCTGCGCGCCGGATTTCGCGCCTCGCCGGCGAGATTCACGGGGCTCTGAAACCCGTTGAAGCTGAAAACGATGCCGCTCGTCGCCACCGCCGTCAGCACCGCGGGCCAGCCGTACGGCGCGAAGCTCGACGTCGTGCCGAAATTCTCCGAATGAAATCCGGTGAAGATCAGGCCCGCGATGGTGGCGCCCGGAATCAGGAACTTGAAGATCGTGATCGCGGAGTTCGCACGCGCGAACACTTTCACGCCCCAGTAGTTCAGCATGAAGTAGACGATCACGAGCAGCGCCGACAGCACGAGGCCCATCGGCGTGAGCGACTCGTTGACGAAGAGCGCATGCGCCCAGTCGTACGGCCAGGTGCTCATATATTGAATCGACGCTTCGGCTTCGATCGGGATCACGGACACAATCGCGATCCAGTTCGCCCACGCGCTGATGAAACCGACGAGCGCGCCGTGCGAGTACCGCGCGTAGCGCACCATGCCGCCCGACTCGGGAAACATCGCGCCGAGTTCGGCATACGTCAGCGCGATCGCCAGAATGACGACCGCGCCGATCACCCATGCCGCGATCGCTGCCGGCCCGGCGATCTTGGCGGCTTTCCACGCGCCGAACAGCCAGCCTGAACCGATGATGGACCCGAGGCCGGTCAGCAACAGTGCCATCGGGCCGATATTTCTCTGTATCGAACTCTTCAACTTTATCTCCAGTGTCTCGCGCCGCGCGCGCATCGCCCCCACTCCGACGATGTGGGTGCAACCGTAGAAAGGCGCGTAGTTTAACGGTTGCACCTTTCGAATGCAGTGCATACTGGAAAGAAATTGCCCCAAAGTGGGGTTTTCGAAGGGCGATCCGGCCCGGAATTACACGTTCTGTAATTTTTGCCTGCTTGTCTCGAAAAAAGCCCTTCAGAGTTGTCGGATATTAATTGACCGCGAAATCGTTTCGCCGTATAAACCTTCTTGCAGGATTTCAAGTGGCGAGTGAATTGGTTCTTTCGAGTTCGCCATCACGGTACTCCGGTTGGTCCCATTGCCCCTTCCTTGATTTTCCGCACCCTTGGGCTTCGGCCTTATTCATCAATTTTTTGGAATACGTAACATGGAAACCGGTACCGTCAAGTGGTTCAATGACGCAAAGGGCTTTGGCTTCATCACTCCGGATGGCGGCGGCGAAGATCTGTTCGCACACTTCTCGGAAATCCGCATCGAAGGCTTCAAGACGCTTCAGGAAAACCAAAAGGTTTCCTACGAAGTGAAGACTGGCCCGAAGGGCAAGCAAGCAGCGAACATCAAGCCGGTCTAACGTACCGCTGGAATTCGTAAGAAACCCCGCTTCGGCGGGGTTTTTCTTTTTTCGCGCAGGTTTGTACGCGGCCTCAGGCGAAGATGCGCTGCGCATAGATGCCCAGCCCCTTTGCCACGCTGGCGAGGCGGTCGCCGAACACGGGCTGCGCGGCCGGAAATGCCGCCGAAAGCGCTTCCGACAGAAACCGCAGCCCGGTCGTGCCGCCTGTGAAATAGACGGCGTTCACGTCGGCGGGAGCCACGCCGGCCCGTTTGAGCGTTTCGTGCGCCGCCTCGACGATCCGCCGCGTTTCGTCGGCGCCGGCCGCGATCAGTTGCGACTCGTCGAACGCGACGCGCAGCGCTTCTTCCACCTCTTCCATGTCGATTTCGGTCGTACCGCCCGCCGCGACATCGATCTTCGCTTCCTCGGCGTGCGCCGTCAGCGCGTGACCGAGCCGCCGATACACGACGCGCATCAACCGGTCGTGATGGCGCACGTCGGTATAGAGATGGCGCATCAGTTGCAATTCGCTCACGCGCTTCGGCGTATAGACCGTGTTGATCAGATGCCAGGTCGCGAGATCGAAGTACACGGGACTCGGCAATTCGCGTCCCTTGGTATCGAGCGACTGGTAACCGAGTTCGCGCAGCACGGTGACGAGTTCCACGCGCCGATCGAAATCCGTCCCGGCGACGTGCACGCCATGATGCGCGAGCACATCGCCCTTGCGTTCCAGATGACGCGCGCGCTCCGGACCGACGCGCACGAGCGAGAAGTCCGACGTACCGCCGCCGATATCCGCGACCAGCACGAGCCCTTCTTTCGTCAGGCCCGCTTCGTAATCGAACGCCGCGGCGATCGGCTCGTACTGGAAGTGGATTTCGCGCAAGCCGATCGAATGCGCGCAGGCTTCGAGCTGTTTCTGTGCGAGGTGATCGGCCCGCGGATCGTCGTCGACGAAAAAGACCGGGCGGCCGAGCACCGCGCGTGTCAGCGGCTCTGCGGCGAGCAGTTGCGCCTTCTGCTTCAGATGTTGCAGAAAGAGCGTGATGACGTCGGTGTATTTGATTGCGGAACCGTCGCCGAGATCGGTGCTGTTGTCCGCGAGCGGCGAGCCGAGAATGCTTTTCATCGAACGCATCAGGCGGCCATCGAAACCGTCTATGTACGCTTCGAGCGCCGCGCGGCCGTAGGTCTGGTTATTCTCGTCGGTGTTGAAGAAAACGGCGGTGGGCAGCGTCGTCGCGTCGCCTTCCACGGGCGCCAGCCGGATCGACAATCCGTCAGGCACAGCGACGGCGGAATTCGACGTGCCGAAATCGATCGCGCAATAAGTCATGGGCATCGGCGGCGTCGGGTGAGGACGTCGCATTCAAACATGGACGGCGTTTTTAACACGTTCCGCGCAACGCATCAACCGCATTTCGGCTATTTTTAAACCACCAAGTTTATTCGACAAAAGCGGAATGCAACTTGCGTACTTCGCGGCAATTTGTTCGCTTTTTTGCGTGCCGACTCGCAGCGAAAAGCACGCCTCCGACGCATGAACGAAGCCGCCGCGCCACAGGAGAACCGTTTGACCGATAAAGCCAGCGACAGTCCGGCCATCATCGAAACCGATTTGCCCGGGCGCCTCGATCGTCTGCCGTGGGGCCGCTTTCACACGCTGATCGTGCTTGCGCTCGGCATCACGTGGCTGCTCGACGGACTCGAAGTGACGCTCGCGGGCGCGGTCGCGAGCGCGCTCAAGTCGAGCCCCACGCTGCAATTTTCGAATGCCGATGTCGGCATCGCGGGCAGCGCGTATATCGCGGGCGCGGTGCTCGGCGCGCTAGGCTTCGGCTGGCTCACGGACCGGCTCGGCCGGCGCAAGCTGTTCTTCATCACGCTCTTTCTCTACGTCGCCGCCACCGCCGCGACCGCGTTCTCGTGGAATCTCGCGACCTTCGTGCTGTTCCGCTTTCTGACGGGCGCGGGCATCGGCGGCGAATACACCGCGATCAATTCGACGATTCAGGAATTCACGCCTGCCCGCCTGCGCGGCTGGACGGACCTCGCGATCAACGGCACGTTCTGGGTTGGCGCGGGCATCGGCGCGGCGGGTTCCATCGTGCTGCTCGATCCCGGCCTGCTTCCGCTCGATTGGGGATGGCGCGCGTGTTTTCTGATCGGCGCGGTGCTTGGACTCACGATCCTTTTCATGCGGATGTGGGTGCCGGAAAGCCCACGCTGGCTCATTACGCACAATCGCGAGAAGGAAGCGCAAGAAGTCGTCGAGGAAATCGAGGCGCATTTCCGGCAGCACGGCGTCGAGATTCCCGATACGCCCATCAAGCCGTTGCGCCTGCACGCGCGCGAGGGGACGCGGTTGCGCGAAGTCGTGCATACGCTTTTCAACGCGCATCGCAGCCGATCGCTGGTCGGACTCACATTGATGACAGCGCAGGCGTTTTTCTACAACGCGATCTTTTTCACGTACGCGCTCGTGCTGACCGACTTCTATCACGTGCCGGGCGATCACATCGGCTGGTACGTGCTGCCGTTCGCGGCGGGGAATTTCCTCGGTCCGGTTCTGCTCGGCAAGCTCTTCGACGTACTCGGCCGACGCAAGATGATCGCGTTCACGTATGCGATGTCAGGCGTGCTGCTGACCATCAGCGGCTGGATGTTCATGCGCGGGATGCTGACCGTGACGACGCAGACCATCGCGTGGATGGTGATTTTCTTCTTTGCGTCTGCGGCGGCGAGTTCGGCGTATCTGACCGTGAGCGAGACGTTTCCGCTGGAGATTCGCGCGCTCGCCATCGCGGTGTTCTATGCGTTCGGGACGGCGCTCGGCGGCATCATCGGGCCGACGCTTTTTGGCCAATTGATCGATACCCACGAGCGCGGCGCCGTATTCGTGGGCTATCTGATCGGATCGCTGCTGATGATCGCGGCGGCGGTCGTCGCGGGCATCTGGGGCGTCGCGGCGGAGCGCAGATCGCTCGAGGATGTCGCTCGTCCGCTTTCCGCGGCGGACGAGCATTGAGCGCAGTTACTTGAACGCCTTGTCCCACGCGCCTTCGAACGCCGTTTCCGCCAGGGTCTTGCGCGCGCGCGGCGCCGCTTCGCGCTCACGCAGCGTTTCGTCGAGCTGGCTCGCGTCGCCGTGATGACCGATCGCGATCATCGCGATGACCTCCACGTCCGCCGGAATCGAAAGCGCCTGACGGAACGCGTCGCGATCGAAACCGCCCATCTGATGCGTCGCCAGCCCGAGCGCGTGCGCCTGGAGCACGAGCGCCATCGCGGCCGCGCCGGTGTCGTACGTCGCGGTGCGGTTCGCGTCGCCCTTCGGCGTGAGTGACGAAGCCGTCACGCAGACGAGCAGCGGCACGGTCACATTCCACTTCTGATTGCCGGGCATGAGGGTATCGAACGCGCGCTTGAACGCGGCTTCGTCGCGATGACGGTCGAACACGATAAAGCGCCACGGCTGCAAATTATTCGACGACGGCGCCCAGCGCGCCGCTTCCAGCAGACGATGCAACTGCGCGCGCTCGACGGGCGCGCTGGAAAACGCGCGCGGGCTCCAACGGCCGGCGATCAGTTCGTGGATGTCGATATCGGTCGGAGCGGGCTTCGTAGTCATGTTCGATCCTCGTTGGCGTGATGAAAAGCAAAAGGCGCGCATCGGCAAAGATGCGCGCCGTCAGGCGACAAGGATAAACAAGCTCGCGCGCGCGTGCAGATCGTCAGGTCGCGGCGACGCCCACCGACCGGCCGGCGCGATTGATGCGCAGAACGGTCACGGCCGCGACGAGGCACAGGCCGCCGGAGATCATCGTCGCGATGGTGTAACTGCCAAGGCTCGAACGCAGCATGCCGCCGCCGAGCGCCGCGAATGCCGCGCCGAGCTGATGGCCCGCAACGATCCAGCCGAACACGATCGGCGCCGAATCCTTGCCGTAGACATCGGTGGCGAGGCGCACGGTCGGCGGCACGGTGGCGATCCAGTCGAGACCGTAAAAGACGGCGAAGAGCGGCAGGCCGAAGAAATCGATGCCGAACGCGTAGGGCAAGTAAATCAGCGACAGTCCGCGCAGGCCGTAGTACCAGAACAGCAGCAGGCGGGCGTTGAACCGGTCGGAAAGCCAGCCGGAGAGCGTCGTGCCGAACAGATCGAAGATGCCCATCGCGGCGAGCAGGGTTGCGCCTTGGACTTGCGTCATGCCGTAATCGGAGCACATCGCGATCAGGTGCGTGCCGACGTAACCGTTCGTGCTCGCGCCGCAGACGAAGAAGCTGAAGAAAAGCAGCCAGAAATCGCGCGTCTTGCTGGCCGATGCGAGCGTGCCGAATGCGACCTTGATCGGATTTTTCGGCGGCGAGATCGCGGCGGGCGGCACATTCGCCGCTTCGCCGACGGGCCGCAGCGAAAGATCCGCCGGGCGCTCGGGCAGCAACCACGCGACGAGCGGCAACACGACCGCCGCCGCCGCCGCGACGACGAACACGACCGGCCGCCAGCCGAAGCGCTCCGAAATCGATGCGAGGAACGGCAGGAACACGAGCTGGCCGGTCGCGGAGCTGGCGGTGAGAATACCCATCGCGAGGCCGCGATGCGTGGTGAACCAGCGGTTCACGATCGTCGCCGACAGCGTGAGCGCCGCGACGCCCGTCGCGCTGCCGACCATCACGCCCCACACGAGCACCATTTGCCACGGCTCGGTCATCATCGACGAGATGCCGACGCCCGCCGCAAGCGTCGCGATCGCGGCGAGCACCGTCGGGCGCACGCCGAAGCGCTGCATCGCGGCCGCGGCGAACGGGCCCGCGAGGCCGTAAAGCGCGAGATTGATCGAAATCGCGAGCGAAATCGTGCCGCGCGACCAGCCGAACTGCTTTTCGAGCGGCAACATCATCACACTCGGCGTCGCGCGCGTACCGGCCGCCGCGAGCAGCACGAAAAACACGACGCCCACCGCGACCCAGCCGTAATGTATCCGGCCGTTCAGCCGTCTCGCTACCCAGTTCATCGCTGCTCCGTTACGTTGATTTTTGCCCTGCGACGTTACCGCTCTGTCACATCAGAGTTGCGAGCTTAGTTACCGATCGGTAACATGTCAAGCATGCAGCAGAATTCTTCGAGGAACCGACTGTGACACGATCAACCGCCGACCAGCCGAAAGCCCCCGCCCGCCGAAGTGTCCGCACGGACGGTGCGACCGCGCAGGAGCAATTGCTCGACGCCGCGCAGGAGCTGTTTTATCGCGACGGCATCCGCGCAATCGGTGTCGATGCCGTCGTGGAACGCGCGGGCGTCAACAAGATGAGCCTGTATCGGCGTTTCGCGTCGAAGGACGAACTCGTCGTCGCGTATCTGGAACGCATGGACGAGGGCTTTCGGCGGCGCTTCGAGGCGAGCGTCGCGAAACATCCCGGCGAACCGGCAAAACAGATGATTCAGGCGCTCGAGGATCTGGTGAAACGGGCGTCTTCGCCGGATTATCGCGGCTGCCCGTTCGTGAACATCGCGTGTGAATTCGGCGATCCGTCGCATCCCGCGCGGCAGTCGGTTGAGCGCAACAAAAATTACCTGATGACGCGTCTGGTCGAGATTTGCACGGCAGCCGAGGCGGATAATCCCGCTGAACTGGCGGAATCGCTCGCGTTGCTCGTCGACGGCATCTACGCGACCAGCCAGACGTACGGACCCGGCTCGGGCCCGCTGCTCGCCGCGCCGCGCATCGCGCGCACGCTGATCGCGGCGGCGTGTCCCGCGTATCGCAAACAGGATTCTCATGACTGACGGCAGCACCCGCGACGATGTGATCGCGGCGACTCGACACTGGCTCACCCGCGCGGTGATCGGACTCAATCTGTGCCCGTTCGCGAAGAGCGTGCATGTCAAAGAGCAGATTCGCTACGTGGTGAGCGAGGCGCGCGGCGTGGACGATCTCGTCGTAGAACTGACGGATGAGCTTCGTCTTTTGCACGATACGGATCCCGAGGCCATCGACACGACGCTTTTCATTACACCGCACGCGTTCGCGGATTTCGCCGATTACAACGACGCGCTCTATTTCGCCGAGAATCTGCTCGTCCAGCTTGGACTCGCGGGCGAACTGCAGATTGCGAGCTTCCATCCGGACTACCGGTTCGAAGGCACCGGGCCCGACGATATCGACAACTACACGAATCGCGCGCCGTATCCGACGTTCCATCTGATTCGCGAAGCGAGCATCGATCGCGCCGTCGCGGCGTTTCCCGATGCATCCGACATCTACGAGCGCAATATCGAAACGCTGCGCCGTCTGGGACATGACGGCTTCGACGCGTGGATGAAAGACAAATCCTGATCAGTGCGCGGGGGAAAAAAATCGCTCGCGCAGTTCGTCCAGCCCGAGCGTTTCGAGCACGTCCGAAAGCCTTTGCGCAGGCCGGCCACGCGGCAAGTCCTTGAACTGCGCGACGATGAGCTCGTTCTTCATCGAATGTTCCCATCCGACGAGTTCCGTCACGCTCACCTGATATCCGTGCGATTCGAGTTGCAGGCAGCGCAGCACGTTCGTGATCTGGCTCCCAAATTCGCGGGTATGCAGCGGATGCCGCCACATTTCCGTCAGCACGTTCTTCGAGAGCGCGTGCCCCTTGTTCTTTCGGAGCACTGAAGCCACCTCGGCCTGACAGCACGGCACCACGACGATGTACTTCGCATTCTTCTGCAGAGCGAACTGGATGGCGTCGTCGGTGGCGGTGTTGCACGCATGCAGTGCGGTGACGATATCGATCGAATCGGGCAGACGATCCGAATCAATTGATTCGGCCACCGACAGATTCAGAAACGACATCCCTGTAAACCCGAGGCGCTGCGCCAATTCCTCGGATTTTTTTACCAGCTCCTCACGCGTCTCGATTCCAAAGATGTGTGACCGATCGCGCAGAGTCTTGAAGAAGAGATCGTAGAGAATAAACCCGAGATAGGATTTTCCCGCGCCGTGGTCGACGAGTGATACGGCCCCTTGGCGCGCGTGCACGTCGGCAAGAAGCGGTTCGATGAACTGATAGAGGTGATAGACCTGTTTCAGTTTGCGGCGGCTGTCCTGGTTCATCTTGCCGTCGCGCGTGAGGATATGGAGTTCCTTCAGCAGTTCGATCGACTGGCCTGGACGAATCTCGTGTTTGGTGGAGGGGTCGGGTGTGCCCGGAGCCGACGCGGAGGCTTTCCTGGTCATCGTAAAAGGTTCGATCAATAAAAAAGCGGAGCATGTTCGCGCCGAATGTGCGCTAACCGCTGGTTCTGTTGTCTCAAAAGAGGAAGTTTACTCAAAAGCGCGAAGACGCTCTCGTTCCAGTCATCGGCAAAGGCCAATGCGTGGCAGCAAGGCTGCATGGAACAGATTGTGCATCGTCCGGCAATGAGGCCATTGGAAAAGACGACACAGCGTGGCCTTTCGGCCGCGTACCGATGCAGCAGAAGCAACAAGCTGGTAACAGGCCGCGTCTCGACACGCGAAGCGTCGTCACCCGCGCCCGGCCTTGTTACGTAACACCTAACGCACAGCGCGGCGAATGCGACTCGCGGCGCCATGAACATGAGAGGACGGCGATGGATGCGATCCCCGACAAGAAAGCAGAGAAGCAGTTTCAGGAGATGCTCGCGGCACTGACCGCGATGCCCGCGTGGAGTGAAAAGCAGCAGCTCGAACTGGAAATGGCCCGAGAGATTTCCGTGGAAATGTTGCGCCTCGCCGAGTCGATGCGCGACGGCTCCACCGACATCGAGTCGTGCCTGACCATGCTGAAGTACGCCAAAGTGATGGATTTCGTCCTGACCACGCTCGCCTCACGCCGGGAGATTGCGCCGCAAACGCTGCGCGTCATCTTCAAGCTGGCGGGTCTGAAGGTCGATGAAGCCTATCCTGGCTGACGCGGTCACGTTTTCGCCATCGGTGCGCGCTTCCCGCGCGCGCCGGCGTCAGCTTTTGCGTTTAGTCATCAGACGCGCCGCGGACTGACGCATGTGCCGCTGCATCGCGGCCTGCGCCTGTATTGCATCGCGTGCCTCCAGCGCTTCCAGAATTTCCCGATGCTCGCCCAGCGCGGCCGCCCACGTTTCCTCCCCTTCGAAATGCCCACGCAGCGTCGACGATAGCGGACTGTGCCGCTCGTCGTACAAACTGCCGACCGTTCGCACGAGGACATCGTTGCCCGTCATCTGCGCGATCGCGATGTGAAACGCACGATCGGCGGCCATCGGCACTTGCCCGTTGCCGACTTCGCGAGCCATCGTCTCGTACACGGTGCGCAGCGCCTTCAATTCCTTCGGTTTCGCGAACGGCGCGACGCTCGCCGCGATCGCGCCTTCGATCACGCTGCGCGCGGTCATGATCTCGATCGGGCTTTCACCCAGTTCCGCTTCGGTCGTCGGCGGCTTGTTCGCGGGCGTCGCGACGATATAGACGCCCGATCCCATGCGTATCTCGACGCGCCCTTCCAGTTCGAGCGCGACGAGCGCCTCGCGCACGGATGGCCGCGACACGCCGAGCGTCAGCGCCAGTTCGCGCTCCGACGGCAGACGGCCGTTCGGGGCGAAATCCTGCTGCTCGATCAGTCCGCGCAGCTTGTCGGCGATCTGTAGATACAGGCGTCGCGTCTCGGCTGGTTTCACGCTCACGTGCTGGCTCCTGCTTTTCGTCTCGGGGAAAACGTGGATTGTAATCAGCGGAAGGGCCGACGCACCGCGTGGCGGGCATTCGCCGTTCTCAGACCGCTTACAAGTGGCTTGACCAATTCTGTTTCAAGACACTAGTATGCAATCCGGTAAGGCCAGGTGGCCAATTTTTTTATGGCGATCTGGAACCGTTCCCACTCGACTAATTCCCCAGCTCCCGACGATGAGCAATCCGATTCTTCAATTCGGCACGAGCCGTTTCCTGCAGGCGCACGTCGACTTTTTCGTCAGCGAGGCGGCGCGCCGCGATCCGGCGAAAGCGCTCGGCAAGATCACCGTCGTTCAGACTACGTCCAGCGCCGACAGCCGCGCGCGCGTCGAGGCGTTGCGCGCGGCCGGACGCTATCCGGTCCGCATTCGCGGCCGTCGAAGCGACGAAACCATCGATACGACCGTCGAATGCGATTCGATCACCGAAGCGCTGCACGCGAACGACGACTGGCCTTTGCTGATCGAGCGCGTGAAGCACGACGTGAACGTGATCGTCTCGAACACGGCAGATGCCGGCTACGCACTCTTCGACGAAGACTCCGCCGATCTGCTCGACGGCCAGCGCACGCCGCGCGGCTTCGCAGCCAAGCTCGCGGTGCTGCTCCACGCGCGATACCAGGCCGGCGCCGCAGCGATCACGCTCCTGCCGTGCGAACTGGTTTCGCGCAACGGCGACACGCTGCGCGATCTGGTGATCGGCATCGCGCGCGGCTGGAACGTCGACGAGGCGTTCATCGGCTATCTCGCGAAAGACTGCGTGTGGGTGAATTCGCTCGTGGACCGTATCGTGTCGGAGCCGATTCAGCCGGTCGGCGCGATCGCGGAGCCGTACGCGCTGTGGGCGATCGAGCGGCAGGCCGGCATGGTGCTGCCGTGCGAGCACGAGGACATCGTCGTGACCGACGATCTCGCGCACTACGAACGCCTGAAGCTGCTGATGCTGAATCTCGGCCACACGATGCTCGCCGAAATCTGGCGCACGCACGAAGGCTCGCCCGACATGACCGTGCTCGACGCGATGCGCGATCCCGCGTATCGCGAGCCGCTCGAAGCGACGTGGCGCGACGAAGTGCTGCCCGTGTTCGCGGCGCTCGGCAAGCGCGATGTCGCTGCGGAATATCTGTCGAGCGTGCGCGACCGGTTCGAGAATCCGTTTCTCGTGCATCGGCTCGCGGACATCGCGCGCAATCACGACGAGAAGAAAGTCCGGCGCTTCCAGCCCGTCATCGAGCTCGCGCGCGAATTGAATCTCGACATCGAGCAGAAACGTCTGCACGACGCGCTCGAATCCGCCTGAAGAACGGTCCCCAGCTTTCGAATCACGGCTCACCGCGCCGGCATCGCGGATCGGGCCGGAACACATGAAGTGCCGCCCTTTGAGGAGACAAACGATGCGCAAAATGCGTTGGGTAGTGATATTTCTGGCTTTTCTGGCAATCGCGATCAATTACATCGATCGCGCGAACCTCGCGGTCGCCGCGCCGCAGATCGAAAAAGCGCTCGGCATCGGCCCCGCTGAAATGGGCTTCATCCTGAGCGGCTTCTTCTGGAGCTACGCGCTCATGCAGATGCCCTTCGGCTGGTTCGTCGATCGCGTCGGCGCGCGTATTGCGTTGCCGCTCGCGGTGGGCTGGTGGTCGGTATTCACGGCGCTTACCGCCGTCGCGACGAGCGTCGTCGGCATGTTCGGCTGCCGTCTGATGCTGGGCATCGGCGAAGCGGGCGCGTATCCATCCTGCGCGAAGCTCGTGTCGCAATGGTTCAAGAAGGAGCAGCGCGCGTTCGCGACCAGCATCTTCGATAGCGGCTCGCGCGTGGGTTCGGCGCTCTCGATTCCCGTGGTCGCGCTCATCATCAGCTCGTTCGGCTGGGAAGCGTCGTTCGTCATCACTGGCGTGATCGGCTTCGTGTGGATTCTCGGCTGGTTCCTGATCTACCGTAACAAGTCCACGGGCGACCTGACGGGCGAGGTGGACGCCGCGCCGGTGCAACCGGTCGCGCCGAAGACCAAGGTGTCGTGGGCGTCGCTGTTCAAGTACCGCACGCTGTGGGGCATGATGCTCGGCTTCTTCTGCCTGAACTTCGTCATCTACTTCTTCATCACCTGGTTCCCGAGCTATCTCGTGCAGGCGCATGGCTTCTCGCTGAAATCGCTCGGCACGCTCGGCACGATTCCCGCGCTGATGTCGATTCCGGGCGGCTGGTTCGGCGGCTGGGTGTCGGACGCGCTCTTCAAACGCGGCTGGAGCCTCACCGCCGCGCGCAAGACCTGCATGGTCGGCGGCATGCTGCTTTCGTCGGTCATCACGCTGTGCGCGTTCGTGACCAACATTTATCTGATGCTCGCGTTCTTCGGCATCGCTTACGCCAGCCTCGCGTTCGCGGCCGCCAGCATCTGGTCGCTGCCGAGCGACGTCGCGCCGACGCCGGATCACGTCGCATCGATCGGCGGCATCCAGAACTTCGCGTCGAACCTTGCTGGCATCGTCATCACGACCTTCACCGGCGTGATGCTCGCGATCACCAAGGGCTCGTTCGTGATTCCGCTGTGTGTCGCGGGCGGCTTCTGCTTCCTCGGCGCATTCAGCTATCTTGTAATCGTCGGCAAGATCGAACCGCTGAATCGCGCCGAAGAAGAGCAAGCGCGGCTCGACAACCGCGCACCTTCCACGGTCTGAGAACAAAACCATGTCCACCACATCCACCGACCATGCGGTCATCCGGCTGCATCCTAACGACGACGTCGTGATCGCGACGCGTCAGTTGCTCTCCGGCGCGCGCATCGCGTCGGAGGATCTCGTCGTCGCGGGGCTGATTCCGCCGGGACACAAGATCGCGACCCGCGACATCGCCGCGGGCGCGCCCGTGAAGCGCTACAACCAGATCATCGGCGTGGCGCGCGAGGCGATTTCGCGCGGACAGCACGTGCACACGCATAATCTGTCGATGGCCGATTTCGCGCGCGAGCACGAGTTCGGCGTCGATCAGCACCCTACGCCGTTCGTCGACAAGCCCGCGACGTTCATGGGCATCCGCCGCGAGGACGGCCGCGTGGCGACGCGCAATTTCGTCGGCGTGCTGACGAGCGTGAACTGCTCGGCCACGGTTGCGCGCGCCATCGCCGATCACTTCCGGCGCGATGTGCATCCGGAAGCGCTCGCGGATTATCCGAACGTCGATGGCGTGATCGCGCTCACTCACGGACTCGGATGCGGCATCGACATGCAGGGCGAAGGCCTCGGCATTCTGCGCCGCACGCTTGCGGGTTACGCCATCCATCCGAACTTTCATTCCGTGCTGTTCGTCGGATTGGGATGCGAGACGAACCAGATTTCTGGCGTGCTCGAATCGAGTGGCCTGAAGGACGGCGCCAAGCTGCGCAGTTTCACGATTCAGGACAGCGGCGGCACGCGGAAGACGATCGAGCGTGGTATCGCGATGATCGAGGAAATGCTCGTCGATGCGAATCGCGTGCAGCGCGAGCCGGTTCCGGCAGCGCATTTGGTCGTCGGATTACAGTGCGGTGGATCGGATGGTTATTCAGGCATTTCGGCGAACCCTGCATTGGGCGCCGCGGTCGATAAGCTCGTCGCGCACGGCGGCACGGCGATTCTCTCCGAGACGCCCGAAGTTTACGGCGCGGAGCATCTGCTGACGCGCCGCGCGGTGAGCCGCGAAGTCGGCGAAAAGCTGCTCGCGCGCATCAAGTGGTGGGAAGAGTACTGCGCGCGCAACGGCGCGGCGATGGACAACAATCCGTCGGCCGGCAACAAGGTCGGCGGTCTCACGACGATTCTTGAAAAATCGCTCGGCGCGGTCGCGAAGGGCGGGACGACGAACCTCGTCGAAGTGTATGAGTACGCGCAGCGTATCGATGCGAAGGGCTTCGTCTTCATGGATTCCCCCGGATACGATCCGATGTCCGCGACGGGACAGGTTGCGTCGGGCGCGAATCTGATCTGCTTCACGACGGGCCGCGGTTCCGCTTATGGATGCGCGCCCTCGCCTTCGCTCAAGCTCGCGACGAACACGGCGTTGTGGGAGCGGCAGGAAGAGGACATGGACATCAATTGCGGCGGCGTGATCGACGGTTCGGCGACAATCGAGCAACTCGGCGAACAGATCTTCCAGATGATGCTCGACTGCGCGTCAGGCGTGGCGTCGAAGAGCGAACTGCACGGGTATGGGCAGAGTGAATTCGTGCCCTGGCAAGTGGGCGTGGTGACCTGAGCTTGCCGCAGTTTTAGTTACGAAGAGCGCAGCGGATCGACCGATGCGCTCTTTTTTTATACCGCGGCCGCGTGCTGCGCCATCATCTGCAACGCGACGGCTTCCGCGACTTCGATGCCATCGATCGCCGCTGAGTAAATACCGCCAGCGTAGCCTGCGCCCTCTCCCGCCGGGTATAGACCGTCGACATTGACGCTCTGATAATCGTCCTTGCGACGCACGCGAATCGGCGAGGATGTACGCGTCTCGACGCCGGTCAACACGGCGTCGTGCATCGCGAACCCTTTGATCTTTTTGTCGAGTTCGGGCAAGGCTTCGCGGATTGCTTCGATCACGTAATCGGGCAGCGCGGTGCTCAGGTCGGTGGGCTTCACGCCCGGCTTGTACGAAGGATTGACCGAACCAAGCGAAGTCGACGCGCGCCCCGCGATGAAGTCGCCGACGAGTTGCCCCGGCGCGGAATAGTCGCCGCCGCCCAGTTCGAACGCCCGCTCTTCCCACTTACGTTGAAAAGCGATGCCAGCAAGCGGGCCACCCGGAAAGTCCTCCGGCGTAATGCCCACGACGATGCCCGCATTCGCGTTGCGCTCATTGCGTGAATACTGACTCATGCCGTTCGTCACGACGCGCCCGGGCTCCGACGCTGCCGCGACGACCGTGCCGCCCGGGCACATGCAGAAGCTGTACACCGCGCGGCCGTTGCTGCAATGGTGGACCACTTTGTAGTCGGCCGCGCCCAGCTTTTCGTGACCGGCGAATTTGCCGAAGCGACTTCTATCGATCACGCCTTGCGGATGCTCGATGCGAAAACCCAGCGAGAATGGCTTGGCTTCCATGTACACGCCGCGATCGTGCAGCATCTCGAAGGTGTCGCGCGCGCTGTGCCCCACGGCGAGCACCACATGTTCGCAGTGCAGCGTTTCGCCGGTCGAAAGCTTGAGTCCGCGGACCTTTCCGTTATCGATGTCGATGTCTTCGACCCGCTGCTGGAATCGCACTTCACCGCCGAGTTGGTGGATCTGTGCGCGCATCTTCTCGACCATGCTCACGAGCCGGAACGTGCCGATGTGCGGGCGGCTCAAGTACAGGATGTCTTCCGGCGCGCCGGCTTTGACGAATTCGTCGAGTACTTTGCGACCGTAGTGCTTGGGATCCTTGATCTGGCTGTAGAGCTTTCCATCGGAAAACGTGCCGGCACCGCCCTCGCCGAACTGCACGTTCGACTCCGGGTTGAGCTCGTTGCGTCGCCAGAGGCCCCACGTGTCTTTCGTGCGTTCGCGCACGGCCTTGCCGCGCTCGAGGATGATCGGGCGGAAGCCCATCTGCGCGAGGATCAAGCCTGCAAACAGCCCGCAAGGCCCCATACCGATGACGACCGGACGCGGCAACGTCGAATGCGCCGGCGCTTTTGCCACGAAGCGATACGCCATGTCGGGCGTAACGTTGCAATGCGGATGGGGATGCGCGTCGAGACGCTTCAACACCGATGCTTCGTCTTGCAGTTCGACATCGATGATGTAGGTGAGCTTGATGTCGGAGCGCTTGCGGGCGTCGTGCGCACGGCGAAATACGTGGAAGCGGATGAGCTCGTTCGCCGTTACGCCGATCTCCGCGAGACGAGCGAGCACCGCTGATTCGATAGCCGATTCGGGATGATCGAGCGGGAGCTTGATTTCGCTTAGACGTAGCATGGGGACATCGACGGCGCTGGCCGTGCCTTTCGAAAATACGTAGAGGGATTTTAGCGCTTGGGGGTGCGACTTTTGCCCCTTCTCCGTTGCGCGTTGCCCAACGCAAAAACCCCACCTTTTCGGGGTGGGGTTTTTGTTTTCGGCATGAGGAGCCTGACGATTACCTACTTTCACACGGGCGATCCGCACTATCATCGGCGTGGAGTCGTTTCACGGTCCT
>NZ_JACSUE010000026.1:0-60266 GCF_014384845.1 Caballeronia sp. EK | reverse complement strand
CGCCACAAGCTTTCTTTCGGGCTGCGAGCCCATGTAACACAAACGGGCTACCGCTTCGGGTGAGCGGAAGAGATCAGTTTCCGCCCACCTGGAATCAATATACAAGTAACCAAAGAAACAGCTTTCCCCAGCCTAAGCACTTCACGCCGGCCGCGGCACAGGCGATTGGCCTAATGGCCCGGCAGTAGCGAGTGCCCTCGTAGGTCTCGCGGGGCTTGGACCGCGCACGGTCTGCCGCGCTAAACATCCAAGCGCGCTGGTTCAGCACGATAAAGTTCCGGCACAGCGCTACGCGCTGCCGTCGGGTATATAAGGGAAACCATCGGTATGCGTAGGCAGTGAGATGGTGGCCTCAGAAAAGAAGCGCACGCATCCCCGATTGACCGGTCGGCCGCGAAGCAGGCCGGAGCTATTTGGTGCTGAACCAGCCACGCGTGTGGTGCGACATGGCAGACCGTGCGCGGTCCAGGCCGGGTGAGTTTTATGGAGGCACTCGCTACTGCCGGGCCATTCAGCCAATCGCCTGTGCCGGGGCCGGCGTGAAGCACTTTGGATGGGGATAGCTGTTTCTTTGGTTACTTTCTTTGCAGCAGCAAAGAAAGTGACTGCCGCCCCGCACAGGGGCAACACAAATAGACCGACACGAACACGGGATCCGGCGACCTCTTGAAAAACCCCCACCCGCCCTCATATCACGCAAATTGGCCGCGTCGGCCAAACACGCCGTCGCGACAATCGCACTAAACGAAATCAACACAGAGGACCCCGACCATGGCGCAAGAAACCATGAGCTTTCAGGCAGAAGTGAAGCAGCTTCTGCACCTGATGATCCATTCGCTCTACAGCAACAAGGAAATTTTCCTGCGCGAGCTGATTTCCAACGCATCCGATGCCGCGGACAAACTTCGCTTCGAAGCCATCGAAAACAGCGCGCTCTACGAAAACGATCCGGACCTGCGTATCCGCGTGTCGTTCGATAAAGCAGCGCGCACCGTCACCATCGACGATAACGGCATCGGCATGAGCCGCGAGGAAGCGATTTCCCACCTCGGCACGATCGCGCGCTCGGGCACGAAGGAATTTTTCTCGAAGCTCTCAGGCGACCAGCAGAAGGACGCGGCGCTCATCGGCCAGTTCGGCGTCGGCTTCTATTCGGGCTTCATCGTCGCGGACAAGATCACCGTCGAGACGCGCCGCGCCGGTCTGCCGGCGAACGAAGGCGTGCGCTGGACGAGCGCGGGCGAAGGCGATTTCGAAGTCGAGGACATCGAGCGCGCGCAACGCGGCACGACCATCACGCTGCATCTGCGCGCCGACGAAGACGAACTGCTGTCGTCGCACCGGCTGAAATCGATCATCCAGAAGTACTCGGATCATGTCGCGCTGCCCATTCTGATGAAGAAGGAAGAGTGGGATGCCGAGAAAGGCGAGATGGTCACGAAGGACGAGGACGAGACCGTCAACCAGGCGAGCGCGCTCTGGACGCGTCCGAAGAACGACATCAGCGACGATCAGTACAAGCAGTTCTATCAGCATATCTCGCACGATCACGACGATCCGCTCTCGTGGACGCACAACCGCGTCGAAGGCCGCAGCGAGTACACGCAACTGCTGTACGTGCCGAAGCACGCGCCGTTCGATCTGTGGAATCGCGAGCATCGCGGCGGGCTGAAGCTCTACGTGAAGCGCGTGTTCATCATGGACGATGCCGAGCAACTGCTGCCCGCGTATCTGCGTTTCGTGAAGGGCGTGGTCGATTCGGCGGATCTGCCGCTCAACGTGTCGCGCGAAATCCTGCAGGAAAGCCGCGACGTAAAGGCGATCCGCGAAGGCGTGACCAAGCGCGTGCTGTCGATGCTCGAAGAGATCGCATCGTCCTCCGCCGAAGCGACCGAAGACGCCGACAAAGAGAAGTACGCGACCTTCTGGAACGAATTCGGTCAGGTGCTGAAGGAAGGCATCGGCGAGGACTTCAGCAATCGCGAGCGCATCGCGAAGCTGGTGCGCTTCGCATCGACGCACAACGACAGCGACGCGCAGAACGTATCGCTCGCCGATTACGTCGCGCGCATGAAGCCCGAGCAGACGAAGATCTACTACGTCACCGCCGATAGCTGGCAGGCCGCGAAGAACAGCCCGCATCTCGAAGTGTTCCGCAAGAAGGGCGTCGAGGTGCTGCTGCTGACGGATCGCGTGGACGAGTGGATGCTGTCGTTCCTCAATGAGTTCGATGGCAAGCCGCTTGCGAGCGTCGCGCGCGGCGACCTCGATCTCGGCGCGCTTGACGACGAGGAAAAGCAGCAGCAGGAAAAGGTTGGCGAGGAAATGAAGCCGCTCGTCGAGAAGATGAAGGAAGCGCTCGAAGGCAAGGCGAAGGACGTGCGTCTCACGTTCCGTCTCACCGATTCGCCGAGCTGTCTCGTCGCCGATGAAGGCGACATGAGCGGCTACCTGCAACGCATGCTGAAGGCGGCGGGGCAGAAGGCGCCGCAAGCCGAGCCGATTCTCGAAGTGAATCCGGAGCATCCGCTGGTGAAGGCGTTGAACGCGGACAGCGCCAATTTCGTCGACTGGTGCCATCTGCTCTTCGATCAGGCGTTGCTGGCCGAAGGCGGCGCGCTGGAAGATCCGGCGAGCTTCGTGAAGCGCACGAACGCGCTGTTGCTCGCGCGATAAGCTGCCTGAGCGTTTCGAATGAACGCGTCGCCGGGAAACCGGCGGCGCGTTTTTTATTTCGCCTTGCGTTCCTTGTTGGATTGCGCAAGAACTGATGCGGCCAGCGTCTTCGTTTCTTTCGAATATTTGTTGCTATGAAGCACTTCGCTCGCCTTGTGTTCCATCTCGGCACCCGTTTGCTTTTTGGTGTGCGACTGCGACAAGGCTGACGCGGCGAGGCTTTTCTTGATGGCCGATGCCATCGGGTCATGCAGCGTGTCCGCTGCGAGATGCGCAACGTTGTTCGATGTCTGTTTCTTGTTTTCCGACATTCTGTGTCCTCTCATGATTTGTCAATGTTCGCCCGGGCGCGCGACCGGCGCGTGACGCGCGCGAACGGACACTCAGTTTCGGCCGATCGGCGCGCCGGCTCCATACGAATCGTCCCAAGTGCGTGTGATCCTATAATCACCGCCATGCTCACGCCCAACGATCCCATCGATGCGCACTGGCGCGTCGTCCCGCTTTCATCGCTCACCGATGCACAAAAGGACTGGCTCACGCGCGGCGGTTCGCTGACCGCGCATCTGCGCACGCTCGGCGCGGTGACGGTCGAAGTCACGCGCGAAGCCGTCGATATACCCTGGCACGACGAAGCGCGCGCGCTCGATATCACGCCGCGCACGCCGGTGTGGGCGCGTGAAGTCGCGCTGAAAGTCGATGGCGTGCCGTTCGTCGTCGCGCATAGCATCGTGCCGCTCGCGCATAGCACGGGCGTGTGGCAATCGATGCGCCGACTGCGCACGCGCCCGCTCGCCGAACTGCTCTATAGCGACAGCAGCGTGTCGCGTTCGGCGCTCGCGAGCCGAAGAGTCACCGCGCGGCATCCGCTGCATCGGCTCGCGTCGGCGCAATCGGATGAGCAGCCGCACACGCTCGTCGCGCGTCGTTCGGTGTTCAAACGTCACGACGCACCGCTGATGGTCACCGAATGCATGCTCGATGCGCTCTGGGCGAAGCTTGCCACGATGCACGACCGGCATCGGCGCGAACATGCCCGCTCTTACGATCACCTGAGCTCGCATGCGAAGCGCGTCGCGCACGGCGAGGCGAAATGAAGCTCGACGCGAAGCTTGCAGGATTCGCGCCCATCGGCGATGAAGGAACGCACACGCTCATCCTCGGCAGTTTTCCGGGCGTAGCGTCGCTCGCGGCGACGCAGTATTACGCGCATCCGCGCAATCAGTTCTGGCGGCTCGTCGGCGCGGCGATCGGCGAGGATCTGCACGCGCTCGTCTACGATGAACGCATCGCGCGTCTCGTCGCGCACGGCATCGGTTTGTGGGACGTGCTCGCCGCATGCGAACGCGAAGGCAGCCTCGACACCGCGATCCGCAACGCATCGCCCAATGACTTCGCGCAGTTCCGCACGCGCTTTCCGAAGCTGCGCAAGGTGTGCTTCAACGGCAAGACATCGGGCAAATTCGCGCCGGTCCTGAGCGCCGCGGGCTACGCGACGCTCGTGCTGCCATCGTCGAGCGCGGCCAATGCTATCCTCTCGTTCGATCAAAAATTGCGCATCTGGCGCGACATCCTCACCACACAATGACGAATCTCATCAAGCGCGCATCGGCTGAAGCGCGCGCGTTCAGCCGTAAAAAGGACGACAGCAAATCGAAGCGCAAGCGCAGCGACGACGATCGCGACGATCTCGCGAACGCGCCGCGCATCGACGCGCCTCGCAAGCCGCGCTTCGCGCCCGTGACGTTCTCGGAAGAGGGCGGCGTGCGCTATCTGCACTTCGGCACCGAATGGGTGCAAGGCGCGATGCGTCTGAAGAAGCCCGATCACATCGAGCTCGAATACGCGCAGCAGATGATGGCGTGGCTGCTTTTCGTCGAAACGCCGGAACGCATCGTGCAGCTCGGCCTCGGCGCCGCCGCGCTCACGAAGTTCTGCTATCGCTTTCTGAAGCACGCGAAAGTGGAAGCCGTCGAACTGAATCCGGCGGTCGTGATCGCCGCGCGCGCGATGTTCGAACTGCCCTACGACGATGCGCGCCTCACCGTCACCGAACGCGACGCGTGGGAGTTCGTCAACGATCGCGCGAATCACGGCACGATCGGCGCGTTGCAGATCGATCTCTACGACGCCACCGCGCGCGGCCCCGTGCTCGACAGCGTCTCGTTCTATCGCGCGTGCCGTGCCTGCCTCACGCCGCAGGCGGGCGTCGTCACGATCAACCTGTTCGGCGATCATCCGAGCTTCGTGCGCAACATGCGTCATCTGAACGAAGCGTTCGATCATCGCGTGATCGCGCTGCCCGAAGTGCACGACGGCAATCGCGTCGCGATCGCGTTCGCCGGTCCCGCACTCGACGTTTCGTTCGACGCGCTCGATACGCGCGCGAAGCTCATCGAAGCGCAACTCGGCTTGCCCGCGCGCAAGTGGGTGAAGGGTCTCGCTGCGAGCGCGGGCGTGGCGGCGAGCGGCGCGTTCTCGATCTGATTGACCCGGCGCAAGAAGCCCTGGCCAGAACGAGGGTTTTGGCCTATTTACAAGATGCTTTCAAATCAGCGGAATAGTCGGGATTCCCCCTGCTTGACCGTGTTTTAAGGGTCCATATACTCCCTCTGTTATTTCGGGGTGCTTTCAGCGGCATGTCTACCCGACGACCGGCATCCCGCCGGGCTCGCAATAACGACGCGAATCAAAACAAAGAGGAGACCGTTCATGGCTCACGAAGCTACGACCGGCACCGGACAACCGCGCAACAAGCATTGGCTATGGCTTCTGATCCTTCCGTGGATCGGTGTGGTATGGGTGCCGTTTTACAACAAGATCGAGCCCGTTCTGTGGGGCTTTCCGTACTTCTACTGGTATCAGCTCCTGTGGGTGCTGATCAGCGCGGTCATCACCGCCGTCGTCTATAAGAAGACGAAGGCGCTGCCCTCGGGACGAAAGAACGGAGGTGCGCGATGATGAATGCCACCGCAACTTTCGTCTTCGTTCTCTTCTTCGTCGGCGTCACGATTCTCGGCTTCATCGCCGCGCACTGGCGCAAGGGCGATCTCGCCCAGCTCGACGAATGGGGTCTCGGCGGACGCCGCTTCGGCACCATCGTCACGTGGTTCCTGCTCGGCGGCGATCTCTACACCGCCTATACGTTCGTCGCGGTGCCGGCGCTCGTGTTCGGCGCGGGCGCGACGGGCTTCTTCGCGCTGCCGTACACCATCCTCATCTATCCGTTCGCGTTCGTCGTGTTTCCGAAGCTCTGGAGCATCGCGAAGCGTCATGGCTACGTGACCGCCGCCGACTTCGTGCACGCGCGCTACAACAGCCGCATGCTCGCGCTCGCGGTCGCGGTGACGGGCATTGTCGCGACGATGCCGTACATCGCGCTGCAGCTCGTCGGCATCGAAGTGGTGATCGGCGCGCTCGGATTCTCGACGCAAGGCTTCGTCGGCGATCTGCCGCTCATCATCGCGTTCGCGATTCTCGCCGCGTACACGTACACGTCGGGCCTGCGCGCCCCCGCGATGATCGCCGTGGTGAAGGACGTGCTGATCTACATCACCATCATCGCCGCGATGATCGTGATTCCGGCGCAGCTCGGCGGCTTCGGCCATATCTTCAGCGTCGTGCCGCCCGAGAAGCTGCTCCTGAAAGCGCCTGATGCCGCGAGCCTGAACGGCTACAGCGCGTACGCGACGCTAGCGGTCGGCTCTGCGCTCGCGCTCTTCCTGTACCCGCACTCGGTAACGGCGATTCTTTCGTCGAACTCCGGCAACACGATCCGCCGCAATATGGCGCTCCTGCCGGCGTATTCGCTCGTGCTCGGCCTGCTCGCGCTGCTCGGCTACATGGCGCTGGCATCGGGCGTGAAGGACATGCCGGAATTCGCGTCGTACTTCAAGGCCTACGGTGCGAACTTCGCGGTGCCGGCACTGTTCCTGCACTACTTCCCGTCGTGGTTCGTGGGCGTGGCGTTCGCGGCGATCGGCATCGGCGCGCTGGTTCCGGCGGCGATCATGTCGATCGCGGCGGCGAATCTCTACACGCGCAACGTGCATCGCGAGTTCGTCAATACGTCGATGACGCCGGAGCAGGAAACCAACGTCGCTAAGCTGGTGTCGCTGATCGTGAAGGTCGGCGCGGTGGTCTTCATCCTCGCGCTGCCGCTCACCTACGCCATCCAGTTGCAACTGCTCGGCGGCATCTGGATCATCCAGACGCTGCCCGCGCTCGTGCTCGGCCTCTATACGCGCGTGCTCGATCATCGCGGCCTGCTGCTCGGCTGGGCGGTGGGCATCGGCGTGGGCACGTGGATGGCCGTGTCGCTGCAACTGAAGGGCTCGATCTATCCGCTACATATTTTCGGCTACGTCGTGCCGGGCTACGCGGCGGTGTGGGCGCTGATCGCGAACCTGATCGTCTCGATCGTCGTGAGCCTGCTCGTGCGCGTGCTGGGCCTCAAGCGCTCGGATGACCGCACGCGTCCGGAAGACTATCTGGATATCGTGGAAGGCTGATTCCGGCCGGTCGCGCACGCGTGCGGCGCGGCGCGCGAAAAGCTGGTAAAACGCCCGTAACAGCCATCTGGCCGTTACGGGCGTTTCGTTTTCCGGCTGCCTTGATTTGACGGGCGTGCGTGTTCATCGACTTGAGCGAACCATGCTTTCTCCGACATCGACGTCACACAGGCGCAGCCGTCTCGCGCGCTTCTTCCATTCGATCGCGTCGCCGTACTTCCGCTACCGGCACGCGAACGTGATCCACGCGGTGCGCGTCGGGATCGCGATGGCGGTGTCGATCGCGGTCACGACGGGCATCGACATGCCGCACGGCGTGTGGGCGTCGGTATCGGTGCTGGTGGTGATCGGCGGATTGCAGCATTACGGCAACATCCGCAAGAAGGCCGGCGAACGCGCGATCGGCACGATGCTCGGCGCGTTCTTCGGGCTCACGCTCATCCTCGCGCAGATGCTCACCGGCTCCGTGATGGTGTTCTTCGTGCTGATGTGCGTGATCGCGGGCGGCTGCGCCTACTATGCGATCGGCAAGGCCGGCTATGTCGCGCTGCTCACGGCGATCACCATGGTCATCGTCTCGGGCCACGGCGATCTGCCGCTGTCCACCGGCTTATGGCGCACGGCCAATGTGATGATCGGCGTCGTGATCGCGCTGGCGCTCTCGTTCGTGTTGCCGCAATACGCGACGTATTCCTGGCGCTATCGGCTCGCGGACAATCTGCGCGAGTGCGCGAAGCTGTACGGCGCCTTGCTCGACGGCACGCCGCTTCACGCGGAGGACACCGCGCGGCGCTTCTATGCGATGAGCCAGCGGCTCGTGCAGTCGCGCGGGCTGATGGAATCGGTCTCGAAGGAAACCGATGTGCCGATGGCGCGGCTCGAAGAGATCCAGCGGCTGCACCGCTCGATTCTCGCTGCGCTGGAAATGCTGGTGATGTCGATGCCGGAAGTCGCGAGCGCGACGCCCAGCCGTTTCGCGATCGCGTGTTCGCCGGGCGAGTATGCGGTGCGCCAGCAGCTTCTGCAGATGGCGCGCGCGTTGCGCTTCGGGCGCGTGGGCTTGCTGTACCGCGTGGTGGACGCGCCGACTGTGCCGCCATGCGCCGACGACGATGCGAACATGTCGACGCAGGGCATGCACTGGCTCGCGATGCGTTTCGTGGAGCAGGTGGATCGGCTGCGGTTGCGTCTGTCGGAAATCGAGCGGCAGTGGAATATCGAAGGCGCGCGGCCGCTCAATCCCTGATGTGACGAAGCGATAAAGCGATGAAACTCAGGCCGGCTGCGCTTCGCCTTCGTGCACCACATTGATGAGCCAGGGCACGCCGAAACGATCCGTCAGCATGCCGAAGCCTTGCGTCCAGAACGTGGATTGCCACGGCGTCAGGACGTTGCCGCCTTCGGCGAGCATCTTGAAGATGCGCTCGCCGGATTGCGCGTCGCTCGCGGCGATCGACAGCGTGAAGCCCGAGTATTCCTTGCGTGGCTGATCGTAGCGGCCGTCCGAGACCATGATCGCGTTCTGCCCGACAAAAAACACCGCGTGCATGACCTTGTCCTGCCAGTCGGGCGGTGCGTTGCCGCCGTCCGGCACGTCGCGAAAGCGGACCAGTGTGGCGATCTGCGCGCCGAATGCCGCCTGATAGAGTTCGAGTGCCGCCGCGCAATCGCCGTTATAAAAAAGATACGTGTCCAGTTGCATGACCGGTGACTCCGTGCATATGAAGCGGACATGCCGCCAAAGCCAACAAGTCTATTGCAACGAAGTCCCACGCTGACTCGGAAAGAGTCAAATTACGTTGTGAAGCGGCGAAATGAAAAAAACCGCGGATCGCGCCAATATTTCGGCGCGATCCGCGGTTTCGTTTCAGGTACGCGTTACTGAAGCGCGGTGATCAGCTTCTCCAGCTTGATCGCATCGGCGGCAAACGCGCGGATGCCTTCCGCGAGCTTTTCGGTCGCCATCGCGTCGTCGTTGACGAGGAAGCGGAAGGTCGGCTCATCGACGGCGATCTTCTCCACGTTCTCGTTCTTCACCGCTTCCGGCGAGAGCTTGCGTTCGACCGTATCGTTGCTGTCGGCGAGTTTCTTCAGGAGATCGGGGCTGATCGTCAGCAGGTCGCAGCCGGCGAGCTCTGTGATCTGGCTCACCGTGCGGAAGCTCGCGCCCATGACCTCGGTCTTGTAGCCGAACTTCTTGTAGTACGAGTAGATGCGCCGCACCGACTGCACGCCGGGATCGTTCGCGCCGCCGTTCTTCACGTCGTCCCATTCCGCGCCGGCGGACTTCTTGTACCAGTCGTAAATGCGGCCGACGAACGGCGAGATCAGTTGCGCGCCCGCTTCGGCGGCGGCCACGGCCTGCGCGAGCGAGAACAACAGCGTCATGTTGCAGTGGATGCCTTCCTTCTGCAGCACTTCGGCCGCGCGGATGCCTTCCCACGTCGATGCAAGCTTGATGAGCACGCGCTTGCGGTCGACGCCCGCGTTTTCATACAGCTTGATGATTTCGCGGCCCTTGTCGATCGAAGCCTTGGTGTCGAACGAAAGGCGCGCATCGACTTCGGTCGAAACGCGGCCCGGAACGATCTTCAGAATTTCCGTGCCGAAGGCCACGAGCAGATTGTCGATGATCTGCGGCATCGGCTTCTTCGCGTGCTCCTTGACGGTGTTTTCTAGCAGCGGCTTGTAATCGTCCTTCTGGACGGCCTTCAGGATCAGCGACGGATTCGTGGTCGCGTCCTGCGGCTTGAACTGGATGAATTGCTGGAAGTCGCCCGTGTCGGCGACGACGGTCGTGTATTGCTTGAGCTGGTCGAGAGCGGATGTCATGTCGAGTCTCAGACGCGTTGCGCCTTGTCAAATTGCGGTAACCAACCCGCGGATTGCCCATGATTGCGACGCCGCGCGGCGACTTCGTTCGCGCGGCGCGCCCCTTGAATGTCATTCTCCCATTCTAGTCCCGAGCGCGGCGAGCGCGCTGATACCGTGCGCGCCGCTTTTCGACCGGGCGCGGGACTGCGCGTTCAATCGGCCTTCAATCCACCGCGTAGGCGAGTTCGTGCCAGCGCCGCACCGTGCCCGAGCCGAGTTGACCCCGTGCGAAGCGCATTTTGCGGACCTCGTCGAGCGCGTGGGCGTCCTTCGCCGTATCGCCGCAGCTCATTTTCAGGACGACGTCCTGGACGTGCCCGGCGTCGTCGAGCAGTACGCGCACGATCGTCTTGCGTTTCTGGGCGGTGCCGGGCGGCGCGGAGCGCGCCAGCAGTTTGTCGATCAAAGCCATGACGGAATTACACAGTTCGGTTGCGGAAAAACCGGCCGGAAATCGGGGCCGATTCCGTCATTGTAGGCTGCGTCAGGATCGTCTGGCGTTGAGCACGATATGTGTCGCGACGCCCGCGATCAATCCCCAAAACGCCGAGCCGATGGAGAGCAGCGTGAGGCCCGATGCCGTCACCATGAACGTGACGAGCGCGGGCTCGCGCTGACGCGCGTCCTGCATCGCGTTGGCGAGACCGCTCATGATCGAGCCGAAGAGCGCGAGCGCGGCCACGGACACGACCAGTTCCTTCGGAAAGGCCGCGAACAGGGCCGCGATGGTCGCGCCGAACGTGCCCGCGATCAGATAGAAAATGCCGCACCAGACGGCGGCCGTGTAGCGCTTGTCGCGATTCTCGTGCGCTTCGCGGCCGGTGCAGATCGCGGCGGTGATGGCCGCGAGATTCACGCCGTGCGAGCCGAACGGCGCGAGCACGAGCGACGCGATGCCGGTCGCCGAGATGAGCGGGGCGGAGGGCGTCGTGTAGCCGTCGGCGCGCAGCACGGCGATGCCCGGCACGTTCTGCGAAGCCATCGCGACGACGAAAAGCGGAATGCCGATGCTGATCGCCTCGGCGAGCGAGAACGCGGGCATCGTGAAAACCGGATGCGCGAGCGCGACGTGAAAGTGCGTGAAGTCGAGCAGCCCGAGCCCGCCCGCGATCGCGATGCCCACGATGAGCGTGGCCGGAATCGCGTAACGCGGCACGAAGCGCTTGGCCGTGAGATACGTGAAGAACATCGCGATGACGAGCGCGGTCCGATGCTCGGCGGCGCGGAAAATCTCGATGCCGATCTCGAACAGGATGCCCGCGAGCAAGGCGGCGGCGATGCCCGTCGGGACGCGCTTCATCAGCGTGTCGAACCAGCCGGTGAGGCCGACGGCGGTCAGGAGCACCGCGCAGACGATGAACGCGCCGATCGCATCGGCATAGGCGACGTTCGGCAGCGACGACACGAGCAGCGCCGCGCCCGGCGTCGACCACGCGATGACGATCGGCGCGCGATAACGCAGCGACAGCCCGATGGTGCAGACCGCCATGCCCATCGAGAGCGCCCAGATCCACGACGAAATCTGCGCGTTCGTGAGATGCGCGGCCTGGCCCGCCTGGAACATCAGCACGAGCGAACTGGTGTAGCCGGTCATCATCGCGACGAAGCCGGCGACGACGGTGGACAGCGAAGTATCAAAGAGGAAGCGCGGCGCGGCGGGCGCCGGTGAGGAAGCTTTCATTCGTGTTCTTTTCGGTTACTTCGACAGCGCCCGCATGGCGGTTTCCAGGCCGGCCATCGTGAGCGGATACATGCGATTGCCGAGCACATTGCGGATCGCCGAAATCGATTGCCGGTATTCCCATAGCCGCTCGGGCTCGGGATTGAGCCACGCGTGATGCGGGAATTGATCGGCAAGCCGGCGCAGCCAGACCGCGCCCGCTTCGGCATTGTTGTATTCCACGGAGCCGCCCGGCTGCAGCACTTCGTACGGGCTCATGGTCGCGTCGCCGACGAAGATCAGCTTGTAGTCGGGCGTGAACTTGTGCAGCACGTCGAAGGTCGGCGTGCGTTCGGCGTGACGCCGGCGATTGTGCTTCCACAGATAGTCGTACACGCAGTTGTGGAAGTAGTAGAACTCGAGATGCTTGAACTCCGCCTTCGCCGCCGAAAACAGCTCTTCGACGCGCTTGATGTGATCGTCCATCGAGCCGCCGACATCGAGCAGCATCAGCACCTTCACGTTGTTGTGACGCTCGGGGACCATCTTGATATCGAGCCAGCCCGCGTTGGCCGCGGTGCTGCGGATCGTGTCGGGCAGATCGAGCTCCTCGGCCGCGCCTTCGCGCGCGAAGCGCCGCAGGCGACGCAGCGCGACCTTGATATTGCGCGTGCCGATTTCGACCTGATCGTCGTAATCCTTGTACGCGCGCTCGTCCCACACCTTCACGGCGGTGCGATTCCCCGACGATTCCCCGCCGATGCGAATGCCTTCCGGGTTATAGCCGCCGTGCCCGAAGGGCGACGTGCCGCCCGTGCCGATCCACTTGTTGCCGCCTTCGTGACGCTCCTTCTGCTCGTCCATGAGCTCTTTCAGACGCTCCATGAGCTTGTCGATGCCGCCGAGCGCCTCGATGCGCTTCTTTTCCTCCGCGGTGAATTCGCGGTCGAGGCGCTTCTTGAGCCAGTCGAGCGGAACGTCGAAAGCTTCGTCGGGCAGCTGCGTCACGCCGTGGAAATACGCGCCGAACGCGCGATCGAACTTGTCGAAGTACTTCTCGTCCTTCACGAGCGTCATGCGCGAGAGGAAGTAGAACTCGTCGAGCGACGGCGAAATCACCTGCGCCTTCAGCGCTTCGAGCAAGGTCAGATATTCCTTCACCGAGACGGGCAGCTTCGCGTCGCGCAGCGAGTAGAAAAAGTCGATCAGCATGGCGCGCTCTCCATCGTGACGGGTTTCAGCGGTCGAGCCGGTAGTTCAGGTTGGCGCGCACCGCCGGCCATTCCGACTGGATGATCGAGAACACGACAGTGTCGCGCATGACGCCATCACGGCCCACCTGATGATTGCGCAGGATGCCGTCCTGCTTCGCGCCGAGCCGCGCGATCGCGGTGCGCGACGCGTGGTTCATGAAATGCGTGCGGAACTCCACGGCGATGGCATCGAGTTTTTCGAACGCATGCGTCAGCAGCAGCAACTTGGCTTCGGTGTTGAGCGCAGTCTTCTGCACGCGTCTCGCGTACCACGTATGGCCGATCTCCAGCCGCCGGTTCGCTTCGTCGACGTTGAAGTAGCGCGTCGAACCGACGACATCGCCCGTCTTCGCATCGATCACCGCGAACGGATGCGCGCCGAGGCGATCGCGCATGTCGAGCGCCGTGTCGATATAGCCGCGCGTCTTGTCGGGCGAGGGCACGAAGGTGTACCAGAGCTTCCATAATTCACCGTCGCTCGCGGCGGCCGTGAGGGCCGGTTCGTGTTCGCGCGTGAGCGGCACGAGCCTGACGTGCTCGCCTTCCAGTGTGACGGGTTCGATCCAGCGGCTCATTTCTTTTTAGCGATGGTTGCGATTCATGAAGAGCAGACGCTCGAACAGCGCGACGTCTTGCTCGTTCTTGAGGAGCGCGCCGTGCAGCGGCGGGACGATCTGCTTCTGATCCGACGAGCGCAGCGCTTCGGGCGGAATGTCTTCGGCCAGCAGCAGCTTGAGCCAGTCGAGCAGTTCGGAAGTAGACGGCTTCTTCTTGAGGCCCGACACGCCGCGCAACTCGAAGAAGCTCTGCATGGCGGCGGCGAGCAGGTCCTGCTTGATGTTCGGGAAGTGCACCTCGACGATCGCCTTCATCGTCTCGGCGTCCGGGAACTTGATGTAGTGGAAGAAGCAGCGGCGCAGGAACGCGTCCGGCAGTTCCTTCTCGTTGTTCGACGTGATGATCACGAGCGGCCGGTGCGCGGCCTTCACGAGCTCGCGCGTCTCGTACACGTAGAACTCCATGCGGTCGAGTTCGCGCAGCAAATCGTTCGGAAATTCGATGTCCGCCTTGTCGATCTCGTCGATGAGGAGCACGCTCTGCTGGTCCGACTCGAACGCCTGCCACAGCACGCCCTTGACGATGTAATTGCCGATGTCCTTCACGCGCTCGTCGCCGAGTTGCGAATCGCGCAGGCGCGAGACCGCGTCGTATTCGTACAGGCCTTGCTGCGCCTTGGTCGTCGACTTGATATGCCATTGCAGGAGCGGCATGTCGAGCGCGAGCGCGACTTCCTCCGCGAGCATGGTCTTGCCGGTGCCGGGTTCACCCTTGATGAGCAGCGGCCGTTGCAGCGTCATCGCGGCATTCACCGCGAGCTTGAGATCGTCGGTTGCGACGTATTGCGATGAGCCTTCGAAACGCATGACGAAGATCCGGTTGGCAAAAAAATCCCAGTATAAGTCAGAAGACCTTTCGATATTGAGGCGCGCCGGGTATCGTTTGAGCCGCTCTATCGGCGGGTTGCCGAAGCGAGTCCGAATGCTGCGCAGCGTGCGCGCAAGCGGGCTCATCGCTTGTACAGAGGCGAATTGTCGCAGGCAAAACGGCTGCTTTTCAGCCGATTCCCCTTGCCAGCAGGGCTTCGGCGCGGTTCGCGTGTGGACGGGGGGTAGGTCGCGCGGTACAATTAGCGCGATTTTTTTGGCCTGCGTGGCGACCAACCCTGTAGCAGCAAACAGTCCCGAGAAGGTTGTAATGCGCTCGGCGCGGGCCGCGGCCTTTTGAGCGCCGGATTTCCCCTCAAGCCAGGTTAGAAGAGCTATGAACAATTTCGTCGGCAAATGTGCCGTGATTGCAGCGCTGTCCGGTCTCGCCGGCTTCGCGACCGAGGCGTCGGCCGACGTCGTCGGCAACGCGAAGGCCGCAGAGGGCAAGGTCGCGATGTGCATCGGCTGCCACGGCATCCCCGGCTATCGCACCGCGTACCCCGAAGTCTACGAAGTGCCGATGCTCGGTGGCCAGAACGCGCAGTACATCGCCAATGCGCTGCACGCCTACAAGAAGGGCGACCGTCATTTCGACACGATGCGCGCCATCGCGACGACGCTGTCGGATCAGGATATCGCCGATATCGCCGCGTACTACGCCGCGCAGACTCCCCAATCGAAGAACAATCCCGACAAGTGATCCGCGCGTGACACGGCAAAGCGATAAACGGGAAGGAGAATTCATGAAGCCGTCCAAGGCACTTCATTCAAGCTTCAAGGCAGCATGCGCGGCAGCGGCGCTCATCGGCATGACGGTCGGCGCCGCGCACGCGGCCGACGTGAGCAACGGCAAGGCGCTCTCCGACAGCCACAACTGCGCGGCCTGCCACGGCCCCGGTCTCAACAAGCCGGTGAGCGGCGAGTATCCGCGGCTCGCGGGACAGCATGCGACCTATATCTACTGGGCGCTGCGCCAGTATCAGATCGGCGGCAACAATCCGAACTTCGGACGCAACAACGCCATCATGGCGGCGCAGGTGCAGAGCCTGTCGCAGAGCGATCTGAAGGATCTCGCGGCGTATATCGAATCGCTCGACGGCAATCTCGTGCTGAAGAAGTAAGCGCGCGGCTTTCGAAGATTCGTCAGCAAGCAACACCCCGCTTCCCAAGCGGGGTGTTTTCATTTTGACGGCGCGTATTTCGGATGCTTAGTCGCGCGAAGCACGGCGCTCGATCAGCGCGAGATAGGCATCGGTATCCGGCGGCGTGCCCGTGCGCTGCGCTTCCCAGATCACCTGTCCGAGGCAATCCATGATCGCGTGCTGCGCGTCGTGCGGCGATCCCAGGCGCGCGACCAGCCTGTCGTGCGCGCGGCGGATGCCCGGCGGCTGATCGATCGACAATTGCTCGCTGATCGCGAGATGCATCGACAAATGCAGAAACGGATTGGTCTGGCCGCGATCGGGCGAGTAATCGGCCTCGCGCGATTCGGGTTTCGCGAGCGCGTCGTGATATTCCGGATGCTCGCCGATCCAGTCGGCGGCCATGCTTTCGAGCGGCGTCAGAATCTCGCCGGCGCGCTCCTTGCGCCAGGTTTCGGTAAAGAACTGGCGGACTTCGTCGCGGCTAGGGTTGAACATAAGGTATTGATTCGATTGCGGGTTTCTGAACCCGCTATTGTAGACCGTGGCGCTTGCGGTCTGCCCAAACCGCTCATTCGACCGGTGCGGGCGTCTTCGGCCGATATTCGCAGAGCGGCTCGATCGCGCAATGCCAGCACTCGGGCACGCGCGCCTTGCACACGTAACGCCCGTGCAGGATCAGCCAGTGATGCGCATCGTGCAGAAACTCTTTCGGCGTGAACTTTTCGAGCGCGGTCTCGACGGCGCGCACGTCCTTGCCGGGCGCGAGTCCCGTGCGATTCGCAACGCGGAAGATGTGCGTATCGACGGCGATGGTCGGCTGCCCGAACGCTGTGTTCAGGATGACGTTCGCCGTCTTGCGTCCGACGCCCGGCAGCGCTTCGAGCGCCTCGCGGTTGTCGGGCACGTCGCCGCCGTATTGATCGATGAGAATGCGACACGTCGCGATCACGTTCTTCGCCTTGGTGCGATAAAGCCCGATCGTGCGGATGTATTCCGACACGCCTTCCTCGCCGAGCGCGAGCACCGCGGCCGGCGTGTTCGCGACGGGAAACATCTTGCGCATCGCCTTGTTGACGGAGACGTCGGTCGCCTGCGCGGAGAGCAACACGGCGATCAGCAGTTCGAAGGGCGTCGTGTATTCGAGCTCCGTGGTCGGATGCGGATTGATGCTTTGCAAGGTCTCGTAGATGGCGCGGCGCTTCGTGGCGTTCATGGTTCGATGTCCGTTCTCACGCGGGTTTGTCGCTTCGATCGCCCTCGCCGGGATGGGACGCGCTTTCGTCGTCCGTCAGTCCGAGACGGCGGCGGCGCTGCTCGGCGCTGTCGATCTGCGCCTGCACCGCGGCGCTCACGTGATCCGTGTTTTTCGGACCCGCGCCGAGCTTCGCCATCTCTTCCTTCTTCTTGCGCGCGCGTTCCAGCGCGGCCTGAATGATCGCGCGTTTCTTTGCTTCCGGATCGTCGCTCGAAGCTTGCGTCGCAGCGGGGACCGGTTGCGTTTGCGGCACCGGCTGGTCCGCGTGCGCCGCGCGCGCGGCCTGACGTGCGCTTGCCCGCGCCTCGGCGGCCGCGCGTTCGCGCTCGAGACGCGCCATGCGGCGGTCGTGCCGCGTGCGTGCGGCATCGGCTTCGTCCTGGCTCCATGCGTCCCAGCCGGTGCGCGTGCCGGTGACGGGCACCATCGCGATGCAATCGACGGGGCAGGGCGGCACGCACAGATCGCAGCCCGTGCACAGCTCGGCGATAACCGTGTGCATCTGCTTCGCCGCGCCGACGATCGCATCGACCGGACACGCCTGCATGCACAGCGTGCAGCCGATGCACACGTTCTCGTCGATGACGGCGACGGGCCGCGCGCGCTCGACGCCATGCGTCGTATCGAGAGGAATATCGGGCTTGCCGAGGAGCGCGGCCAGTCGCGCGACACCTTCGGCGCCGCCCGGCGGGCACTGGTTGTAGTTCGCCTCGCCCGCGGCGATGGCGTCGGCGTAAGGCCGGCAGGCGGGATAGCCGCACTTGGTGCATTGCGTCTGCGGCAGCAGATCTTCGATGCGCTCAGCGAGCGTCTTGGGAGCGGTTGCGGTCACGAGGAATTGCGATGATGCCTTGGGGACTGGCGCAGCATGTGCGCGACGCAGGCGAAGCGCGTGGCTGTGATCACGTCCACAACGACGACGGCGGCACGCTGCCTGTTCGGCGCGTGTCCCGCTCTTTCGGTCACGCGCTCGGCTTTAATCGACATTATCGCCGAAGTCCTCACCAGTCGTGCCGAATGGCTTTCAATCCTAATTGCCAATGTGCTTCGATGTGCGCATAATCGAAGCGCTTTTCCGTTTGACCGCAGGACGGTGTTTCCCAATAACCATGGGCAGCGCCCGTTCACGTCATGTACCCCAACGCGGGCCGCGTGACGCTAATCCGGCAACGCGGCTCCCGAGTCATGCCACCATGAATCAGCCGAAAATCAAAAGAGATCCTGAAGGCACCCGGCGCCGTATTCTGCTTGCCGCCGCAGAAGAGTTCGCTGCAGGCGGTCTGTTCGGCGCCCGCGTCGACCAGATTGCGCGCCGGGCGGAGACCAATGAACGCATGCTCTACTACTACTTCGGTAGCAAGGAGCAGTTATTCACCGCCGTGCTCGAACATGCTCTTTCGGCGCTTGTCGAAGCCGAACGCACGCTCGAACTCGACGGCATCGCGCCCATCGAAGCGATGACGCGTCTCGCGCATTTCGTCTGGGATTACTACCGGGATCACCCGGAATTGCTGCGCCTCATCAATAACGAAAATCTGCATGAGGCGAGATATATCAAAGGATCGAATCGAATCCGCGAACTCATTTCGCCGATCGTCGCGACGCTCACGGCTATTCTCGATCGTGGCCAAAAAGCCGGGCTGTTTCGCACCGACGTCGATCCGCTCAAGCTCTATATCGTGCTGTCGGGACTCGGCTATTACATCGTGTCGAACCGCTTCACGCTCGAAGCGACGTTCGGGCTCGATTTCAGCGAGCAAGGCCAGCGCGAGCAGATCGTGCGCATGAACACCGAGCTGCTGCTCGCTTATCTGACGCGCCGCTGATCGGACGCTTTCGCATTCTCGCCGTCTGAAGAAAAAACGTCGCGCCTTTTGCAAGGCGCGACGTTTTCATTTGACGCGATGGAATCGGTCCCGGCGCATTCACGCTTATGCGGGCACGGCTTCCGTCTTCGGCGTCTTGTCGTGTTCGAGAATGAACTCGCGCAATTGCGGATACACCATCGTGCGCCAGCGGCGGCCCGAGAAGATGCCATAGTGGCCGGCCTTTTCCGCCGTGAAATGCCGCTTGTGCTTCGGCGCAATGCCGGTGCACAGATCGTGCGCGGCGCGCGTCTGGCCGCTGCCGGAGATGTCGTCGAGCTCGCCTTCGATCGTGAAGAGGGCAGTGTGCTTGATGTCCTGCGGACGCACGAGTTCGTCGTTGACTTCCCACGTGCCTTCGGCGAGCCGGAACTCCTGGAACACGACGCGGATCGTCTCGAGGTAATACTCGGCGGCCATGTCGAGCACGGCGTTGTATTCGTCGTAGAAACGGCGATGTTGCTCGGCGTCGTCATCGTCGCCGCGCAGCAGATTTTGATAGAAGTCCCAATGGGCCGTGAGATGGCGTTCGGGATTCATCGCGACGAAGCCCGCATGCTGCAGGAAGCCCGGATAAACCTTGCGTCCCACACCCGGATAGTTCGCGGGCACGGTGTAGATGACGTTGTTCTCGAACCACCCGTACGAGTGCTCGTTCGCCAGCGAGTTGACTGACGTGGGGCTGCGGCGCGCGTCGATCGGGCCGCCCATCATGGTCATCGTGCGGGGCGTGTCTTCGCCGCGGCTCGCCATCAGCGAAATGGCGGCGAGCACCGGCACCGTCGGCTGACACACCGAGATCACGTGCAGATCTTTCGCGCCAATGTGGCGGATGAACTCCTGGATGTATTCGACGTAATCGTCCAGATGGAACGGACCGTTCTCGGTCGGCACCATGCGCGCGTCGATCCAGTCGGTGATGTACACCTTGTGGTCCTGCAGAAGCGTCTTGACCGTATCGCGCAGCAGCGTGGAATGGTGGCCGGAGAGCGGCGCGCACACGAGCACGATCGGCTCGTTCTTCAGCTTGGTGACGGTGGCGCTGTCGTCGGCGAAGCGCTTGAAGCGCAAGAGACGGCAGAACGGCTTCTCGACCACCGTCTGCTCGACGATCGGAATGTTATGTCCGTCCTTGACGATCTGATGAATGCTGAACTCGGGCTTCTCGTAGTCCTTGCCGAGCCGGTAGAGCAACTCGTAGCCCGCGGCCAGGCGGCTTGAGCCGGGAATATAGGCAAGCGGACTGGCCGGGTTGACGAACGACTTCGATGCAGCTTCGGCCCATGCTGTAAGAGGAGACAGCATGGCTCGCTGAAATTCGTGAATTTGATAGAGCATGGTTGCCCCAGTAACTCCGGTGGAAACCGGCACGCCCGTTGATCCCGGCAAAACATCCGGCGATGAGGCTCAACGGCATTCGATGACCCCCGGCGGCGCGGCGGGCTGTCGCCATGCTGCCGGGGCACTGTCTTTCCTGCAATTTCCTGCCTGCCCTTCGGTGCTGCCACTCGCGCAATATCGACTCTTGTACGACGAACCTTGAGCGGAAGCAAGATTTTCCGCGTACTAAGCGTTCAATTCAATAAATCGGTCGGAATTGCCTGCGTGAAAACAACACATCGCGACAATCCTATAATTTGTGCATTGCACCAATATTACCGGGAAACGCGAATTTCATCAAACAAAACATAGATTTATGACTTTCCTGTTGCAGCATCGATGGCGGCTTGCTCATCCGGTTCGTCGTGGTTTTCCGGGCCGGATGGCTGGCCGATCGCTTTCGCCATCTCCTCTTCGTGCCGCATCAGATTCATTCCGGTATGCACCAGCGCCACGTGGGTAAAGGCCTGCGGGAAATTCCCGACCATGCGCTTGGCCACCGTGTCGTACTCCTCGGCCAGTAACCCGACATCGTTGGCGAGGCCGATGAGACGCTCGAACATCTCGTGCGCTTCATCGATCCGGCCTTGCAGCGCCAGATTGTCGACCAGCCAGAAGCTACAAGCCAGAAACGTGCCTTCTCCGGGTGGCAAGCCATCCGCGACTTCGGCGGTGTGATAACGCTTCACGAGCCCATCGTGCGTCAACTTGGTCTCGATCGCATGTACGGTTCCGGTCACTCGCGGATCTTTAGGCGGCAAAAATCCCAGCAACGGGATGAGAAGCAGGCTCGCATCGAGCGCATCGCTGTCGTAGGCCTGTGTGAAGGAGTTCAGTTCGGCGTTCCAGCTTTTCTTCAGCACCTCGGCGCGGATGCGCGCGCGCATCTCGCGCCAGTGGTCGATCGGGCCCGGCAGCTCGAACTTCTCCGCCGATTTGATCGCGCGGTCGTAGGCGACCCACGCCATGACCTTCGAGAACGTGAAGTGCTGGCGTCCGCCGCGCACTTCCCAGATGCCTTCGTCGGGCTGCTCCCAGATCGTGTCGAGGTGTTGCAGCATGGCGCACTGGATCGACCACGCGGTCTCGTCGCTCTGCAAGCCGCCGACGCGCGCGAGGTGCAGCGCGTTCATCACTTCGCCGTAGACATCGAGTTGCAACTGATCGACCGCGCCATTTCCGATACGCACCGGCGATGCGCCCTCGTAACCGGGCAGCCACGGGATCTCCCACTCGGGCAGACGCCGCTCGCCCGCGATGCCGTACATGATCTGGATCTGCGCCGGCGAGCCCGCCATCACGCGGCCCAGCCACGCGCGCCACGCGCGGGCTTCGTCGTAGTAGCCGCCGCGCATCATCGCGAGCAGGGTGATGGTCGCGTCGCGCAGCCAGCAGTAGCGATAGTCCCAGTTACGCGTGCCGCCGAGCTGCTCCGGCAGCGAGGTCGTGGGCGCGGCGACGATGCCGCCCGTCGGCTCGTAGGCGAGCGCCTTCAGCGTGATGAGCGAGCGGCGGATCGCGCTCGCCCAGCGGCCCTTGAGCTCGCTTTGCCCCGACCATTCGCGCCAGTGGTTTTCGGTGCGCGCGAGTTGCGTGTGAGGATCGGACGCGTGCGGCAGACGCAGATGGGATTGCGAATAGCACAGCGAGAAGGGCACGCGCTCGCCCGCGCTCACGTCGAAGCTGGCGGCCGTATGCATGTTTTCGCCGACGAGATCGACAGGCGTGCGCAGCACCGCGAGATCCGGTCCGGCGATCGCGCGAATGCCGCTGTCGTCGGGCAGACGGCTGACCCACGGCACGGCCGAGCCGTAGTCGAAGCGCAGCACCAGCTCCATCTTCATGCGCACCGTGCCGCGCCGGCCGATCACGATGCGCACGAGTTCCGAATGCCCGTTGCGCAAGGGCATGAAGTCGACGATCGTCACGGCGCCTTGCGATGTTTCGAAATCCGTTTCGAGGACCAGCGTGTCCTCGCGATAGCGACGGCTGATGATGGGCGTTTCGCCGTCGGGCATCTCGGGAGCAATGAGCCATCGGCCGTGCTCGGGCGTGCCGAGCAGCGCCGCGAAGCACGCGCCGGAGTCGAAGCGTGGCCAACAGAGCCAGTCGACGGAGCCGTCGCGGGAAATCAGGGCTGCGGTGTGGCCGTCGCCGACCATCGCATAGTCTTCGATCAAAGCTGGCATAAGCGAACATCTTCCTGCTGGCGGCGCGGACCGAATCGAAACGCGCCGCGGGTTGAGCAAAAGATTCGGGACGCGGCGCGCCCCGAGCGAAGCGCGGCGTCAAGGACAAAGGAAGCGACCGACGCCACGCATGCTTTCTGGCCGCATTCTGCCGCAATCGTTCGTTGCAAGCAGAAAACCGGGCCGCGTGTGATCACGGCGCGCAACAGCCGGTGGGACGGCGGTCGCGCCGTGATTGGCGGAAAAGCGCTAGCGAAGCGCCGATCGCGCTGTTGAAAAAGCATTCGACTGATGTTTAGAATGAAGTTTCGTGAAAGTCGAAGCGCCGTTTCCTTTGTTACTCCCGGCGCTGAAACTCTTGCGCCTTTCACGCGTCTTTCATGCATGACCCCGGCGCGTGACGCACGCGAGCCATGCAACGGCCTGCGCGCTCCCGGCCGGTCCCTAACGTAGCGTTTTCGAGGAACGGAACCCATGCTCTATCCGTCGAAAGCCGACTGCATCGCCATTCTTTCCGCAGCAAGCCGCGTCTCGGATGCCGAGGCGCTTCTCGCGCTCGATCACAAGCATCTCGGTCTGTCGCGCAACGCGATGGAAACCGCCGCCGCATTCCTCACGGAGCGCGGCTGTTTCAGCCGCTACACCTTCGGCGTCGCTGGCGTTTCGGTCGGTGCGTTGTCTTTGCAGGGACGCCTGCGTCTCGACCAGCTCGCGAACGGCTGACGATACACGCTCGCCCCACGCGGCCCATCCGCGTGTCCTTTTTTCGTGACACTTTGCGCACGCGCACGGCTCAACCCGTGCGCGTGCGTTCGCGTTTCCGTTCGCATGCCCGGAACCGCCGGGATGAATCGGCGTCACAACGACAGTCTCGCGTCCGTCAGAAATGGGCCGATCCCATGCCGAACAGCCCGATCAGCCCAATCACGATCAGATAGATCGCGACGATGAAGTTCAGCAACCGCGGCATGATGAGAATCAGGATCCCGGCGATCAGGGAAACCAGCGGGCCAAGGCTTAGGTGAATAGTCATCGCGGCAACTCCTGTTGTTGGTTCGAATCGTGTCGGTTGGCCTGTCGTGCGTGGTGTATCTTGGCTGCGAACCCTGTCGCTCATGATGGCGGTCCACGCCGTTTGGAGCGAAATTTGCTCTCGCACGTCCTTGGGCCATGCGATGCCGGCGAACTCGAGCGTCGCCCCCGATAACAAGCAGCAAAGAGACGATGAGGAGGTTTCATGCACCCGAGCCATCCCTGCGGCGCGAATTCGCTCGCATCGATGTTGCAAGACGCGCGCCCGATGCGCGCGAGGCCCATCGCGTGGGCGAGAGGTGTCGCGCTGATGCTGTCGCTGGCGGCGGCGCAGTGCTTCGCGCAGACCGCCACGATGCCCGCCACGCCGGGCTCAGCGAGCGGCGCGGCCACGACGGGCGCACCGGGCAAAGAGGTCTACGATCTGCTGATCGGCACCTACACGGGCGGCGGCAAGAGCGAAGGCATCTATGTCTATCGTTTCGACACGGGCAGCGGCGAACTGTCCCGCATCGCATCGGCGCAGACGGTCAATCCGTCGTATCTCGTCGTGAGCCGTGACCGGAATTACGTGTACGCAGTGAACGAATTGCCCGGCGACAACGGCCCCGCGACGCAGCGCGGCGGCGTGAGCGCCTTTCGCTTCGATCGTGCGACCGGCCAGTTGAGCTTCCTCAACCGCGTTTCATCGGACGGCAATGACCCGTGCTATCTCGCGCTCTCGCCTGACGGCAAATATCTGCTGACCGCCAACTACTCCGTCGCATCGAATCCGGGCGGCAGCTTTGCCGTCTTTCCGCTGTCCTCCGATGGCCACGTCGGCAACTCGGTGCTGACCGTGCATCACGAAGGCGGCGGCCCGGTGAAGGGACGGCAGGACAATTCGCACGTCCATTCGACCGTGTTCTCGCCCGACGGCAAGTATCTCTTCGCGCAGGATCTCGGTGTCGACAAGGTCTTTGCTTACCGCTACACGCCCGATCCGTCGGCATCGGGACGCGGCCTCTTCGGTCCGACCGAAGCGCGCTATGCGTTGATCAAGCCAGGCTCCGGGCCGCGCCATCTGATCTTCGACGCGGGCGGCAGGCACGCCTATCTGACAACCGAGCTGAACGCGTCGGTGCTCGTGTTCGATTACCGCGACGGCAAGCTCACGCAGGTTCAGACCAATTCGATGATCGCGCCGGGTTTCAGAGGCAAGATCGGCGGCGGGGCGATTCATATGTCGCCGGACGGACGTTTCCTCTACGCGACCAATCGAGGCGACGCCAACGAGATCGTCCAGTTTTCGGTCGATCCGAAGAACGGCCATCTGAAGTACGTCAAACGCTATCCGACGCTCGGCAAGACGCCGCGCGAATTCGCGATCGATCCGACCGGGCGATGGCTCATCGTCGGCAATCAGGAGAGCGACAGCGCGTATTTCTTCCGCCGCGATCCGCAGACCGGCGAGCTCGCGTCGGACCCGAAGCAACTGTCGATCGGCTCGCCGGTCGATTTCAAGTTCGTATCGCCGTCGTGACGGTCTGATCGGAGCGACGAGAGCGGCCGACGAGCCGCGTTTCACACAGCGACACGCTGTCCGATGACGATGAAACAGAAACTGCTCAAGGCGGTCATGATTTCGATGTTATGCGCGCCACTCGCGGCGCGCGCGGACGACAGCAAGGAATGCGATTTCAAGCGGGACTGGATGTCGTCGGCGTGCCAGCGCGTGATGCGCGTCGCGGACGACGGCACATGGGACCTCTACGTGACGGGTTACGGCTGGCATATCGACGGCTTCAACGACCGCAGCGAACTCAATCCGTGGTCGTACGGCGGCGGCGCGGGCAAGCACTGGATCGACGCGAACGGCAACGAGGACATTCTGTTCGCGTTCGCCTTTTCGGATTCGCATCACAACTTCGAACCGATCGGCGGCTACGCGCGCCAGTGGTACACGCAGCCGGTGCTCGGCGGATTGCAGGCGGGCGGCGGGTTCTTCGTCGGCGTCACGGCGCGCAGCGACATCGGCCATTACGTGCCGTTGCCGCTCGCGCTGCCGATCGGCTCGGTGCGCTACCGGCGCGCGTCCGTCATGGCGACGATCATCCCGCATATCCCCGGCCTGAACGACGGCGACGTCGCGTTCTTCTGGGGCCGCTACGAGTTCTAGTACGATGCGTTTCCGAGGCGCTTTTCTTTCGCATCGACTGAAAGGTGTACTGAGGAAATCGAAAGGCAACAGCAGGGAATGCAAGATTGAACACGACTCAACCATTCGACGCGCGCGAGCGTCCGCTCAAGCGCAATGAACCGGCGCCGCCGGGATTCATCAGCGCGTTCAGCTTCGCTGGCGGCGAGGCGCTGCGCCTGACCTGGGACGAAGCGCGCGATGCCGTGGTGGGCGATGGCCCGACGTGGCTGCATCTGTCGGCGAACGACGATGCCGTCGAGGGCTGGCTCGAAGGCGTCACGTCGATGCCGGATGTCGCCCGCGAGTTCCTGAACGGCGAGGACAAGCGTCCGCGCGTGCATATCGGCTCGAACTTCATGTACGGCGTCGTCGCGGACCTCGAACTCGTCGCGAAGACGCCGGATGCCGCCGCGCCGGGCGTGCGCGAGGCGAACCGCGCGACCGGGGCACTGCGCTTTTACGTGGACAGGCATCGCATGATCACCGTGCGCGCGCGGCCGCTGCAATCGACCGACCGCTTGCGCCACGCCGTCCTCGAAGGCGCGATGTTCCGCGATAGCGTCGATCTCTTCGCAGGGCTGATTCGCGCGCTGAACGATACCTTCGCGGACCGTATCGATGAAATCGGCGACTGTCTCGACGATGTCGAGGAAAGCGTGCTCGAAGGAGGCCATTCGAAATGCCGCGCGATGCTGGGCGGCGCGCGGCGGCGCATCGTGGAAGTGAAGCGGTTTATCGATCCGGAGCGTAACGCGCTGACGCAACTCGTGTTGCGCCGCCTGGAATGGGCCGAACCGCGCTCGATGGAAGCGCTCGTGCAGGCGATTCAGGTGCTGAACGGTCTGGGCGGCGGTCTGGAAGGGCTCTACGAGCGCGCGAAGCTATTGCAGGATGAAATCGCCGCGGCGCTGTCGGAAGACATCAACCGCAAGCTGCTCTGGCTCGCGATCATGTCCGCGTTGCTGCTGCCCGCCACGCTCGTGACGGGCATTTTCGGCATGAACGTGGCGGGTTTGCCGGGGACCAAGGATCCGGCGGCGTTCTGGATCGTGGTCGGCGTGATGACGGGCTGCGCCGCCATCACGATCTTTCTGCTGCGCCGCCTGCGGCTCTGGTAACGCTCACTCCGCCGGGCCGGGCGGGGCGAGCACTTCGCGGTTGCCGTTGTTGCTCATCGACGAGACGAGGCCGGCCGCTTCCATCTGTTCGACGAGGCGCGCCGCCCTGTTATAGCCGATGCGCAACTGCCGCTGCACCGACGAGATCGACGCGCGCCGCGTGCGTACGACGAAAGCCACGGCTTCGTCATAGAGCGGATCGGCTTCGGCGTCGGGTGTCTCGCCGAACAGGTCCTGTCCGCCGCCGCCATCGGACGTCGGGCCGGACAGAATGCCTTCCTCGTACTCCGGCTCGCCGAACTGCTTCAGATGCTCGACCACGCGATGCACTTCGTCGTCCGCGACGAACGCGCCGTGCACGCGCTGCGGATAGCCCGTGCCGGGCGGCAGGAACAGCATGTCGCCCGCGCCGAGCAGCGATTCCGCGCCCATCTGGTCGAGAATCGTGCGCGAATCGATCTTCGACGACACCTGAAACGCCACGCGCGTCGGAATATTCGCCTTGATGAGGCCGGTGATCACGTCGACGGACGGCCGTTGCGTCGCGAGAATCAGATGGATGCCGGCCGCGCGCGCCTTCTGCGCGAGACGCGCGATCAACTGCTCGATTTGCTTGCCCGCGACCATCATCAGGTCCGCGAGCTCGTCGATGACCACGACGATGAGCGGCAGCGTGGATAGCGGCTCGGGCGCGTCGGGTGTGAGCGAGAACGGGTTCGTGAGCTTCTTGCCCGCGGCCTCGGTGTTGCGAATCTTCTGGTTGAAGCCTTGCAGATTGCGCACGCCGACCGCCGACATCAGCCGGTAACGCTTCTCCATTTCGCCGACGCACCAGTTGAGCGCGTTCGACGCGAGCTTCATGTCGGTGACGACCGGTGCGAGCAGATGCGGAATGCCTTCATACACGGAAAGCTCCAGCATCTTCGGGTCGATCATGATGAGGCGCACGTCCTCGGGCTTCGCCTTGTAGAGCAGCGAGAGGATCATCGCGTTGATCGCGACCGACTTGCCCGAGCCCGTCGTGCCCGCGACCAGCATGTGCGGCGCGCGGGCGAGATCCGTCACGACCGGATTGCCGACGATGTCCTTGCCCATCGCGATCGTCAGATTCGACTTCGACGTGCGATACACGTCGTCTTCGAGAATCTCCGAGAGGCGGATCATCTGGCGCTTCGCGTTCGGCAGTTCGAGGCCCATGCAGGTCTTGCCGGGAATCGTTTCGACGACGCGGATCGACGTGAGGCCGAGGCCGCGCGACAGATCCTTCATCAGCCCGACGATCTGGCTGCCGCGCACGCCGAGCGCCGGTTCGACTTCGAAGCGCGTGATGACCGGACCGGCGGACGCGCCGACCACCGTCACCGGCACCTTGAATTCCTGAAGGCGCTGCTCGATCAACTGGCCGGTTTCGTTCAGGTGCGCCTCGGAGACGGGCTCGATCTCGTCGGACGCGGCTTCGAGCAAGTCGAGCGTCGGCAATTCCACCGCCGACGCGTGCGGCGCATGGAATTCGAACTCGGTCGGCGCGGAGCCGCGTACCGGCTGGCGCGGTTCGGGCGCCGCGTTTGGCTGACTCGGAGACTGGGTTGCGACCGGCGGCGCGGCCGCGATGCCCGGAAAGCGCACGACGTTCGACGGCGAAGCGAATTCGTCGCCCGCAACCTGGCGCTCGGCGATGGGCAGCGGTTCTTCCTCCGGCATATCGAGCACGTCGTCCTGATCGTCGACAACGCGCAAGAGCGGCGGGGCAGGGGGCTCGCTGTCTGTATCGCGCGACGTGGGTTCATCTAGCCACGGCGGCGTCGGCGCGAGATCGCGCGCGTCCGGTTCGTGTTCCGGTTCCAGCGCTCGCGCGGCGGGCGGAAGCTCGGGCGTCTCGTTCGGCGGGTCGATGCGCGCGGGCTCTTGCGCCGCGTTTGTGTCGAACGCAGAGGCAGGGGTGGAAAGCGATGGCGCGATCGGGATTTCGGCGCTCGGCGGCTCCGGCAGACGCAAGTCGAAGAGCGGTGGCGGCTCGACGAGCGTGGGCGCGATCACGTGAGCGTCGATGAGCGGCGGCTCGACGCGCGCATCGAATTCCTGGGCCGTTGCGGGCGGCGGCGTTACCGGCTCGATGCGCGATTCGGGTGCCGTCTCGACGACGTGTTCGTCGGCGGTCGTCTCGGCGTTCGGCTGAACATCGGGCTGGCCGCCACGCGCCATCGCCACATGCCCGCGCGCGAGACTCGCGCCTGCGAGCGATGTCCAAAGCGCGGTCTTCTCCTCGATGGATCGCAACGTCGCCTGAATCGCTTCGGGTGCCGGCGGCGTGATCGGCCCGAGCGGCGCGGCCGGGCGCGAGAACGCCGGTGCGGCAAGCGGCGCCGGCGCGAACTCACGCGTCGCCGTACCCGCGGAAGGACGCGCGGGCGGTGCGGCGCGTCGGATGCTCTGCGATGTTTGCGGCAAAGGCGTCCTGCGCGCGGCGCTCACGCCGGTCGCGACGGACGTGGATGTGCTCGCCACACCCGATGACCGTTGCGCAGGCATCGACGTCACCGGACTGCGCGGGCGATCCATGCGAGGCGCGGGCGTCGGCGGCGTGGACGCGCGCGGCTTGTCGACGGCGACGGAAGCGCGCAAGCCCGAACCCGAAGGCTCGAATGCCGACGCCCGACGCGGCGCAAACGCCGCGCCGGCCTCGCGATTCGCCGATGACGCCGACGGATTCAGCCAGTCCGCAGGCACGACGGGCTCCGTTTGCGCGGCCGGAGGCGAGACGCCGGCGGCTTCGAAGGCGGGGCGCTTGGCGTAAGCCTCGGCGGTGGCGATTGCGCTCGCGGTCGCCGCCGAAGCGCGGTTGACGCCGCTCTTGCCGGTCGCAGGCGGGCGCCACGGCGTCGGACGCTGATAACGGCTGCTACGGGGGCTGGTCGGGAGGCCGAGCGTCGGCTCGTCGTGCGACGTGCGCGGCGGCGGCGCATCGAAACGCTCGGCGCGATGAGCACGTTCCTGCGAATCGCGCGCGGCCCTTTCGCGGGTGCGGCGTTCGAACCAGCTGCCTGCCTTGTCGCGACCCTTGTCACGACCCTTTTCGCGGCTGGGCGAGCCCTGGCGCGGCTCGCTTTCGCGTTCGCGCGGGGTGAGCCAGTTTTGCGGCAGGCCGAAGCCGAACGCTTCGTCCGCCCACGCGAGCACCGAACGCCAGCTGAATTCGATCAGCCAGGGCAGGAATATCGCGAGCACGACGGCCGCGATCGCGGCTGCGCCGCCGAGATGCGCGGGTCCGCTCAACGCGGTGGCGAGCGCGCGTCCGCAGCGATTGATGTTCGCCTGCGTTTCGAGCGAGTTTGCGAGCGCGCCTTCGAGCGTGCTGCTCGCGAGCAGCACGCCGATAAATCCGAGCCAGAGACGGATCGTGCCCGGGCCGCGAACGCCTTCCCTGCCCGGCAGCGCCAGCTTGACGATGCGCCAGAAGAGCGGAAGGAACCAGACGACCGATGCACCGAACCAGCCGAGAACTACCATGTGCATGCTTGAGCTTGAATCAATGTTGGGTGAAACGAATCAGGTTGTGACCCGAAGACTGCGCCCGGCCGCGCGTGCCGGCCGGACTGTTCGATCGAGCAGTTTAACGGGAAACCGTGCGGGAACCGCGCGGGTGCCGCGCACGCACGACGCGTGTGCCGCATGTACGCAACACATCACTTCGCGCGAGCCGAGAAGGTGAGCACTTGGCCGTCGTCGAGCGTCAGTTTCAGCGCGGGCGGCGGATTCATCTGCACGCCGCTTTTCGCGATATGCGCGAGCGCGTCGAGATAGGGCCGCTCCAGCGCCGCGCCCGCACCCGAGACGCACGCCATGCGCGTGCCCGCGAGCGGACCGAACGTCAGCTTGCCGTCCTTCAGATCGTAGGTGCCGCTGTAGCGATTGCAGCCCGAAAAGCCGCTCGCCAGGCGATGACCGTTCGCGGTCGAGAAATCGAGCGTAAGCGCCCGCGCGTCGTTCTCGCCCGCATGCGGCACCGCGCGCGGCTGGCCGCTCGCGTCGGTCCAGCTCGTGAGCTCCCATTGCGTGTCGTCGAGCAATTGCGTGGCGGCAGGATTATAAGGATCGGTGGGCGGCGCGCTTGCATCGGGATGCTTCGGCATCGCGCAACCGGTGACGACACTCGCCGCGACGACGAGCGCGCACGCGCGGGACGCAAGCGAAAGCGCCGCTTTGCGACGCGACAGGAAGTTTGACGATGAGTGCGCCGAACGAAGAGCGGACGCGCGAAGGAAATGCGTGGGCATCGATGATCCTGAAGCAGGCGAAACCGTAAGGGTATCGCACGCGTCCTGCGATTTGTCTAGCGTCCGCAAGCAACAAAATGTTTGCCGCGGCTGTCATCGATCGGAGATGCGCGGGGAATTCCGATCCGCATTCGCGTGTCAATACCGTTCATGACGACGCCGTCAATAGGCCGGACGGCAGAGTGTTGCGGCGGGCGCTGCGTGTTAACATCGCGCCCAATTCCGCCGCTTTCGCTTTACTGGCCTCGTCACCTGATCGATTCCCGGAGCACTCATGCAGACCGATTCATTTCGTCCTGATGCCTTGCGCATCGGCACGCCGCTTTCCGCCAACGCCACGCGCGTGATGCTGCTCGGCGCGGGCGAGCTTGGCAAGGAAGTGATCATCGCGTTGCAGCGCCTGGGCGTCGAAGTCATCGCGGTCGACCGCTATGCGAACGCGCCGGGGCATCAGGTTGCGCATCGCGCGCACGTCATCGACATGACCGACGCCGCCGCGCTGCGCGCGCTCGTCGAGAAGGAGCAGCCGCATCTGATCGTGCCGGAGATCGAGGCGATCGCGACCGATGCGCTCGCTGAAATCGAAGCGGCGCAACTCGCGACCGTCATCCCGACGGCGCGCGCCACGCAGCTCACGATGAACCGCGAAGGCATCCGGCGACTCGCCGCCGAGGAACTCGGCCTGCCGACATCGCCCTATGCGTTCGCGCAGTCGCTCGACGAGATGAAGGCGGCGATCGCCACGATCGGCTTTCCGTGTGTCGTGAAGCCGGTGATGTCGTCGTCGGGGAAGGGGCAATCGGTGCTCAAAAGCGACGCGGATGTCGAGCCGGCATGGAATTACGCGATGGCGGGCGGACGCGTGAATCACGGCCGCGTGATCGTCGAGGGCTTCATCGATTTCGAATACGAGATCACGCAACTCACCGTGCGCGCGGCGGACCCCGAGAGCGGCGAAACGCAAACCTACTTCTGCGATCCGATCGGCCATGTGCAGGTCGCGGGCGATTACGTCGAATCGTGGCAGCCGCAACCGATGAGCCCGGCCGCGCTCGAAAAAGCGCGCGATGTCGCCGCGAAGGTCACGACTGCGCTCGGCGGACGCGGGCTCTTCGGCGTCGAGCTTTTCGTGCGCGGCGACGACGTCTGGTTCTCCGAAGTGAGCCCGCGTCCGCACGATACCGGTCTCGTCACGCTCGCGACGCAGCGCTTCTCCGAGTTCGAATTGCATGCGCGCGCGATCCTCGGCTTGCCCGTGGATACCGCGCTGCGCGCGCCCGGCGCGTCCGCCGTCATCTACGGCGGTCTGGATGAAACGGGCATCGTGTTCGAAGGCGTGGCGCAAGCGCTCGCGGTGCCGGGCGCGGACTTGCGGCTTTTCGGCAAGCCGGAAAGCTTCGTGAAGCGTCGCATGGGTGTCGCGGTCGCGACGGGCGCCGACACGGACGAAGCACGCGAGCGCGCGAAACTCGCGGCGTCGAAGGTGCGGCCGGTTTCGGCAAAATGACCGGCGCGCGGGCGTCGGCGGGAGCATGAACGTGAAATGGAAAGCGCTGGCCGCGCTCGTCGTGGTTTCCCTGGGACTCTCGGGCTGCGGACTTGCGGCGGCGCCGTGCCGCATCGCCTCGGCGGGGCTGAAGATCGTGCCGGTCGTCGGGCATGTCGCGGCCGCGCCGACCGACGCATGCGCCGAAGTGATCGATCCGTGATCGCCGGCGCGCGCATCGACTTCGAAACCATCGCGAACCGGATGATGAAGAAAACACTCGCACTCATGCTCGCGTCGCTCGTGGCGCAGTCGGCGCTGGCCATGCCGCTCACCGTGCCGCAGATCCAGACCGCGTCGACGCAAACCACGCGCTACGACTGCAAGGACGGCAAGAGCGTGTCGGTCCAGTACACGAACACGCGCAATCGTCAGAGTTTCGCGGCGCTGACCGTCGACGGGCGCAAGCTGCTGTTCGTGAACGTGATCGCGGGATCGGGCGCGAAATACGTCGCCGATCAATACACGTGGTGGACCAAGGGTCCGCAGGCGAACCTGTACGACGAAATGGCCGCGAAGGATTCGCCACCGCTGCTCGAAGATTGCGAAGCGCGCAAGAAGTAGGCGCGCGGCATGCCGGAATGCGGTCTGACCGTGCTTTCGCGCCGCGGGAGCGCACTCGCGTGCGGTGCTACAATGTGCGGCTTTCCGGCTGTGGAAATCGCAGCCGGTCCGAATTCCGGATTTTCGGCATCGCCGTTCGATGCCGGCTGAGCGGTACACGGGCCTCGAGCGAACCGCCGCTCAGAAAATCGGGGATGCCGCTTGCCTTCAAGGCGTCATCGAAGCCGTGTCCCATCTGAGCGCAGGCTCGATACCGGCCGCCCCGTGCAGCGCGCACTGTGTGCCTGTTTGATGCGCCGCGTGCGCCAACGAAACCCATCCGCGTAAGCAAGCGGTCGCGACGTTCGACCGAACGATTCGACCGATTTTTTACGCGCGCCGCATCGAGCGGCACTTTAGCGAAAGCCAATATAGTCACCATGTCCGATTCCGCCGCCACGAACACGTCCACCGCAGGGGCCGACGCGTCGACGTTCGACCAGTTCGGATTGTCCGCCGACATCCTGAAAGCGGTGAGCGAGTCCGGCTACACCACGCCCACGCCGATTCAGGCGCAAGCGATTCCGGTCGTCCTCGCGGGCCGCGATGTCATGGGCGCCGCGCAGACCGGCACCGGCAAGACCGCGAGTTTCTCGCTGCCGATCATTCAGCGCCTGTTGCCGTCGGCAAACACGAGCGCGTCGCCCGCGCGCCATCCGGTGCGCGCGCTGATGCTCACGCCGACGCGCGAACTCGCCGACCAAGTCGCCGCCAACGTCCAGACTTACTCCAAGCACACGCCGCTGCGCAGCACGGTGGTGTTCGGCGGTGTCGACATGAACCCGCAGTCCGACGCGCTGCGCCGCGGCGTCGAAATCCTGATCGCGACGCCCGGACGCTTGCTGGACCACGTGCAGCAAAAGACGGTCAATCTCGGCCAGGTGCAGATGCTCGTGCTCGACGAAGCCGACCGCATGCTCGACATGGGCTTTCTGCCCGACCTGCAGCGCATCCTGAATCTGTTGCCGAAGGAGCGCCAGACGCTGCTGTTTTCGGCCACGTTCTCGCCCGAAATCAAGAAGCTCGCGTCGACGTACCTGCGCAATCCGCAGACGATCGAAGTCGCGCGCAGCAATTCGACGGCGACCAACGTGCGCCAGATCGTTTTCGAAGTGCACGAGAGCGACAAGTCCGGCGCGGTCGCGCAACTCATTCGCGAGCGCGAACTTAAGCAGGTGATCGTGTTCTGCAACAGCAAGATCGGCGCGAGCCGGCTGGCGCGCGTGCTGGAGCGCGACGGCATCGTGGCGACGGCGATCCACGGCGACCGCACGCAGAGCGAGCGCATGCAGGCGCTCGACGCGTTCAAGCGCGGCGAGATCGAGGCGCTCGTCGCCACCGACGTCGCCGCGCGCGGTCTCGATATCGCCGAATTGCCGGCGGTCATCAACTTCGATCTGCCGTTCAACGCGGAAGATTACGTGCACCGTATCGGCCGAACCGGGCGCGCGGGCGCGTCGGGCGACGCGTTATCGCTGTGCAGCGCGAACGAGCGCAAGCAGCTCGCCGACATCGAGAAGCTGATCAAGCGTCCGCTCGAAGTCGAGTCGCTTCAGGTGACGACGCGCGTGCGTCACGACGGATCGGCGCCGCGCCGCGATGAGCGCTTCGGCCGTCCGGAGCGCACGGAGCATCGGCATGCTTCGCGCGACGAGGCCGGTTCGCGCCGTCGTCCGGCGGGCGCGCACGATCGCCCGCGCGGCCGTCAGCAGCCCGTCGACGAGTTTTTCCTGAAGCCGTATGAACCGTCGCCGTCGGCGATGAAGCGTCACGAGGAAACGGTCGAACCCGAGCGCAAGAGCGCGCCGAAGCAGCCGCTCGCGGCATTGCTCGGCGGGCTGGGAATGCCGCGCAAGTCGTCGTGATTTCCTGAAGACGAATGAAAAAAGGCAGCCCGTGCGGCTGCCTTTTTTGCTTTTGGGCGATGGACCTAGCGTGCGAAGCGCTTCGCCCATTCGGCCGTCGCGGCGCTGTAGAACATGTCGAGCGAACCAGCCGAAACGTGGATGTCGAGATGCCTCGCCGCCTCGACGAGCGCTTCGAGCGGCGCATGCCGGTCGAGCGGCGTCGCGCCCGTCTGCTTGCTCAGTTTTTCGCCGGCATCGTTGTTGACGACGTCCACATGCAGATAAGCCGGTGTGGGCACACCGAGGCACTGCTGCAGATAGATTTGCCGTGCGGTCGAATCGAGCAGGTCGGCACCGCGCACGATATGCGTGATACCGGCGTCGGCGTCATCGACGACGACCGCGAGTTGATAAGCCCACAGCCCGTCCGCACGCTTCAGCGCGAAATCGCCGACTTCCGTCGCGAGATTCTGCGTTTGCTGTCCTTGCCAGCGATCGACGAACGTAATGACCGCCGCATCGCCATCCGGCACACGCAGCCGCCATGCGCGCGCGGGCTTGCCGTGCAGGCCGTCGCGGCACGTTCCCGGATAGGCGAGCGTCGCGTGGCGCGCATGCGCGTGCACCAGAGAATCCGCGATTTCGCGTCGCGTGCAGCCGCACGGATAGATGAAGCCCGCCGTCTGAAGGCGTTCGAACGCGGCCTGATACGCATCGCCGCGCGCGCTTTGCCAGACCGGAGCTTCGTCCGAATGCATGCCGAACTGCGCGAGCGTCGCGAGGATTTCATCGGCGGCGCCGGGCACCGTGCGCGGGGCATCGACATCTTCGATGCGCACGATCCAGCTTCCGCCGTGCGCGCGCGCATCGAGAAAACTCGCGAGCGCGCTGACGAGCGAACCCGCGTGCAGCGGACCGGTGGGCGAGGGCGCGAAGCGGCCGCGATAGGACATTGGGCGCTTAAGCCGCGCGGCTGACCTTTGCGTCGGGATGGCAAGCCGGGCACGTCTCGCCCGGTGCGTAGAACGGCGACGTCTGATCTTCGACCGACACCACCGCGCGGCAGCCGAAGCATTGCGCGGTCGCGGTGGGCTGCAGGCTCGGATCGAGCGCCGTGCGGTAATCGAACACGAAACATTCGCCGGTGTAATGCGCGCCGCCCACTTCCTCGAAGTACTTCAGAATGCCGCCTTCGAGCTGATAGACATGCTCGATGCCAACTTCCTTCATGTGAATCGCGGCCTTCTCGCAGCGGATTCCGCCGGTGCAGAACGACACGATGGTCTTGTCCTGCAGATCCGCGCGATTCTGCTCGATCACCTCGGGAAACTCGCTGAACTTCGTGATGCGGTAGTCGAGCGCGTTGTCGAACGTGCCGACATCCACTTCGAACGCGTTGCGCGTGTCGAGCATCACGACCGGACGGCCTTCGTCGTCGTGGCCGCGGTCGAGCCAGGCTTTCAGCGTGGGCGCATCGACGGACGGCGCGCGGCCGAGTTCCGGCCTGATCGCGGGCTTCTTCATCGTGATGATTTCGCGCTTGAGTTTCACCAGCATGCGGCGAAACGGCTGCTTCGCGGAAAGGCTTTCCTTGAACTGCAGATCGGCGAAACGGCCGCCGAAGAGCGCATCCGTGCGGATGTAGTCGATGAATTCGCGGACTTCGGCGATCGGCCCCGCGATGAAAAGGTTGATGCCCTCCGGCGCCAGCAGAATCGTGCCTTTCAGGCCGAGCGCGTTGCAGCGTTCGGTGACGAGCGGCCGCCACGCGAGGCCGTCCTCGATGGTGACGAATTTATAGGCGGAGAGGTTCAGAATGCTCATGATCGGATGACGCGCAAACGGCTGTAACGGGTAAAAAGTGCGCGGATGAATCGCGCGCAAAACACGTATTATCCCGCAAACGGCGTGTGGCCCTCCCGGATTCGATCCGCCGCGTCGCTTCGCTTTGCGCGTGCGCAATTTCGGGCGTGCGCGCGGGCCTTATCCGTTCGGCCAACGCGATCGCCGCGCCCGATTTTGCGTATGTCCCGCATGTACAATACCGCCATGTCAGATCCCCGCTTCGTTCATCTCCGCGTCCACTCCGAATTCTCGATTGCCGACGGCATCGTGCGGCTGGACGACGTCGTCAAGGCTGCCGCAAAAGACGGGCAAGGCGCGCTCGCGCTGACCGATCTCGGCAACGCGTTCGGTCTCGTGCGCTTCTACAAGGAAGCGCGCGACAATGGCGTCAAGCCCATCGCGGGCTGCGATGTCTGGATCACCAATCCCGCCGATCGCGACAAGCCCTCGCGTCTCCTTCTTCTCGTGCGCGACAAAGAGGGCTATCTCAATCTGTGCGAGCTGTTGAGCCGCGCGTGGCTCACGAATCAGTATCGCGGCCGCGCCGAGGTGATGGTCGAATGGCTCGAAGAAGGTCTGGCCGCCGGGCTGCTCGCGCTCTCGGGTGCGCAGACAGGCGACATCGGCATGGCGCTCGCGGCGGGCAATGCAGCCGCCGCGCAACGCAATGCCGAGCGCTGGGCGGCGCTCTTTCCCAACGCGTTCTACATCGAATTGCAACGCGCGGGTCAGCCGGGCGAGCAGGCTTATGTTCAGGAAGCGGTCAGGCTCGCCGCGAAGCTGAAGCTGCCCGTGGTCGCAACGCATCCGCTGCAGTTCATGACGCCCGACGACTACACCGCGCACGAAGCGCGCGTGTGCATTTCCGAAGGCGATATCCTCGCGAATCCGCGGCGTCAGAAACGCTTCACGAACGATCAGTTTTTCCGCACGCAGGACGAGATGTGCGCGCTCTTCGCGGACATTCCGTCGGCGCTCGCGAACACCGTCGAGATCGCGAAGCGCTGCAATCTGACGCTCGAACTCGGCAAGCCGAAGCTGCCGCTTTTCCCGACGCCCGATGGCATGTCGCTCGACGACTACCTCGTGCAGTTGTCGAAGGAAGGGCTCGAAGTCCGGCTGCAACAGCTTTATCCCGATGCCGCCGAACGTGAAGCGCAGCGCGAAACGTATTACGCGCGCCTCGACTTCGAGTGCGGCACGATCATCAAGATGGGCTTTCCGGGCTACTTCCTGATCGTCGCCGACTTCATCATGTGGGCGAAGAACAATGGCGTGCCGGTCGGTCCGGGCCGCGGTTCGGGCGCGGGTTCGCTGGTCGCGTACGCGCTCGGCATCACCGACCTCGATCCTTTGCGCTACAACCTGCTGTTCGAGCGCTTTCTGAATCCGGAACGCGTGTCGATGCCCGACTTCGACATCGACTTCTGTCAGGAAGGGCGCGACCGCGTCATCCAGTATGTGAAGGGCAAGTACGGCGCCGATGCCGTCTCGCAGATCGCCACCTTCGGCACGATGGCCGCGAAGGCCGCGGTGCGCGACATCGGCCGCGTGCTCGATCTCGGCTACATGTTCACGGACGGCATCGCGAAGCTGATTCCGTTCAAGCCCGGCAAGCACGTGACCATCGCGGATGCGATGAAGGAAGAGCCCGCGCTGCAGGAACGCTTCGACAACGAAGACGAAGTGCATCAGCTGCTCGAACTCGCGCAGCGCGTGGAAGGGCTCACGCGTAACGTCGGCATGCACGCGGGCGGCGTGCTGATCGCGCCGGGCAAGCTCACGGATTTCTGCCCGCTCTATACGCAGGGCGAAGACGGCGGCGTCGTCAGCCAGTACGACAAGGACGACGTTGAAGCTGTCGGCCTCGTGAAGTTCGACTTTCTGGGCCTGACCACGCTCACCATTCTCGACTGGGCCGAGCGCTATATCCGCCGGCTCGATCCGTCGAAGAAGGACTGGAATCTCGCGCAGGTGCCGCTCGACGATCCGGCGTCGTTCTCGATCCTCAAGAAAGCGAACACCGTCGCCGTGTTCCAGCTCGAAAGCCGCGGCATGCAAGGCATGCTGAAGGACGCGCAGCCGGACCGCTTCGAGGACATCATCGCGCTCGTGGCGTTGTATCGTCCGGGCCCGATGGACCTGATCCCGAGCTTCTGCGCGCGCAAGCACGGACGCGAGATCGTCGAATATCCGGACCCGCGCGTCGAGCCTGTTCTGAAAGAGACCTACGGCATCATGGTCTATCAGGAGCAGGTGATGCAGATGGCGCAGATCATCGGCGGCTACTCGCTCGGCGGCGCGGACTTGCTGCGTCGCGCGATGGGCAAGAAGAAGCCCGAGGAGATGGCCAAGCATCGCGAGATTTTCGCGGAAGGCGCGGCAAAGAACGGCCTCACGCGCGAGAAGGCCGACGAAACCTTCGACCTGATGGAGAAGTTCGCCGGCTACGGTTTCAACAAGTCGCACGCGGCCGCCTATGCGTTGCTCGCGTATCACACGGCGTGGCTCAAGGCACATCATCCGGCGGAATTCATGGCGGCCAACATGTCGCTCGCCATGGACGACACCGACAAGGTGAAGATCCTCTTCGAGGACTGCGCGACGAACGGCATGGCGGTGCTGCCGCCGGACATCAATCGCTCGGCGTATCGCTTCGAGCCGGTCGCGGAACCTGACGGCAAGCGCTCGAAAACCATTCGCTATGGTCTGGGCGCGGTGAAGGGCAGCGGGCAGAACGCGATCGAGGAAATCCTGCGCGCGCGCGAGGACGGTCCGTTCGTCGATCTGTTCGATTTCTGCGAGCGCATCGACCGTCGTGTCGTGAATCGTCGCACGGTGGAAGCGTTGATCCGCTCGGGCGCGTTCGACACGGTGCACGCGAATCGCGCGCAACTGCTCGCATCGGTGCCGCTCGCGATGGAAGCCGCCGATCAGGCCGCCGCGAACGCGATGCAGGCCGGTCTCTTCGACATGGGCGACGCGCCGCTCGCGAAACACGAGTACGTCGACGAAGCCGAGTGGTCGGACAAGAAGCGTTTGCAGGAAGAGAAGACCGCGCTCGGCTTCTATCTGTCGGGCCATCTCTTCGATGCGTACAAGGGCGAAGTGCGCCGTTTCGTGCGCCAGAAAATCGGCGAGCTGAAAGAAGGGCGCGACAAGCTGGTCGCGGGCGTCATTTCGGCGATGCGCACGCAGATGACGCAGCGGGGCAAGATGCTGATCGTCAATCTCGACGACGGCAGCGGCCAGTGCGAAGTCACCGTCTTCAACGAGCAGTTCGAGGCGAACAAGGCGCTCTTCAAGGAAGACGAGTTGCTCGTCGTGCAAGGTCAGGCGCGCAACGACGCGTTCACGGGGGGCATCCGCTTCACCGTAGATACGGCGATGGACCTCGAGCGCGCGCGCAGCCGCTATGCGCAGTCCGTGAAGGTCGAGATGAACGGCAACGCCGATGCGTTGCGCCTGCGTCGCGTGCTCGAAGCGCATGCGGCGGGCGCCGAAGCGCCTGCGCCCGTTGCCGCGCCGTCTGCTCGCGATAACGGCCGTTCGCGTCAAAGCGCGCCCATTCCGAACGGCCTGAACGTGAGCATCGTCTATCGCAGCGAGCATGCCGAAGGCGAAGTGCGCCTCGGCGACGCGTGGCGCGTCAAGCCAACCGACGAACTCATCACGGCGCTGCGCGGTGAATTCGCGGGCAGCGCGATCGAAATCGTCTACTGACGCCGCCGCCGGCGGTGTCAGCGCGTGTCGTTGAGACGGGCGAGCTTCAGAAAGCGGTAATAGACGGTTTGAGCGTTGAACACCGCGATCATGAAGCCTGTCCGGCCGTCCAGAAACCCGCGACGCAGAAAGTAGGTGCGCACGAACGCCCATAGTCCGCGCGTCACGGCAATCCCCAGACTGCCGCGCTTGCCAGCCGAATGACGTTGCAGCGCGCCTGCGCTGGAATACGCATCGAGCTTGCGCAGAACGGTCTCGAAGTCTTCGTACGAGTAGTGCAGCAGCTTGCCTTCGAGTCGCGCAACGGGCGTCGCCGGGTCGAAGACCAGCCGCTCGTGCACGAGGTCATCCGAGAAGCGCGCCGAGCCGCGTCGAAAGAGCCTCGCCAGACGGTCGGGATACCAGCCGCTATGTCTGACCCATTCGCCGCAGAAGCTCGAAAGCCGGTCGACTGTGCAGACGTCGGCGCGTGGCGTATCGATGGCCGTTCGAATGGCCGCCGCAAGCTCCGGCGTGACGATTTCGTCCGCGTCGATGGACAGGATCCAGTCGGTGGAAAGCGCGTCGAGCGCGCGATTTTTCTGCGGCCCGAAGCCGGGCCAGTCGCGCTCGATCCGCACGCGCGCGCCGTGCGCCTGCGCGATCTCGGCCGTACCGTCGGTGCTGCCGCCGTCGATCACGACGATATCGTCCGCGAAGGCGACCGATTGCAGGCACTGCGCGAGCCGCGCAGACGCGTTGTAGGTGATGAGAGCGATGCCGAGTGTGGGTCGGTTCATTTTGCTGGGCGGTATGCCTGACGCGGGCGGCAGCGAGACGAGTTTCGCCCCGGCGACCCGCCGATTGGCCCCGTGATAGCCGGTTTCAGGAGAACGGGGACTGTATAATGTCACACATCAGTCTTGTCGCAAGAGCCCGGACGGGAAATGCGCGAGACGGTCATAGCGCTTGCTATCGCATATCTCTCGTGGCGCCACGTTCCGGATTCACTTTCCGAGAGCAACTCTCACAACGGTCGCAACGGGCTTTCCCGCAATTTTCTGAATGAAGCGAATCTTAGTAGTCAAGGTCACTTCGATGGGCGACGTGATCCAGGCACAGGCTGTCGTCGCGGACCTGCATCGCGCGTTTCCGGGCGTGCAGATCGATTGGGCCGTCGATGAGGCATTCGCGGACATATTGCGCTGGAATCCCGGGATTTCGCGTGTGCTGTATGCGCCATTGCGCCGCTTCAAGAAAACCCGCAGTGCGAAAGATTTTGCGGCGATCTGGGCGTCGATCAAGGAACTGCGCCGCGAACGCTACGATGCGGTCTTCGATCTGCACGGCGTCTACAAGAGCGCCATCATCTCGTTTCTCGCGCGCGCAAAACGCCGCTTCGGTTACGACAACGTTAATCTCGGCGAACGCGGCGCCGCATTCGCCTATTCGGACCGGTTCGCGCCGCGCCACGACAGGAACGCGTGGGACGGCATGCGCCGCGCGCTGAGCGAAGCGCTCGACTATCCGATCGAACCCGTTCCGTCGATCGTTCTCACCGTGCCTCAACCCGCCGTGCCGCCCGAGACGGTCAGGCACGCGCCGTACGCGCTGCTGTTTCATGCGACGTCGAAGGAAGAGAAGAAGTGGCCCGTCGCGAACTGGATCGCGGTGGGACAGTCGCTCGTCGAACGTGGCGTGACGCCTTTGCTGCCGTGGGGCACCGATGCCGAGCGCGACAACGCCGAAGCCATCGCGCGAGGCGTGCCCGGCGCGCATGTGCTGCCGAAGATGTCGGTCGTCGAGCTCGCGCAGTGTATCCAGTTGAGCGCGCTCGTCGTTGGAACCGATACCGGCCTCGTGCATCTCGCGAGCGCGCTGCGCCGGCCGACCGTGATGATCTTCAGCGCGACGTCGCGTCCGCTTTTCGGCATCGATATTCCGGACTTGTGCATTTCCATCGGCGACGACGGCAGGCCACCCTCCGTCGCCGAAGCACTCGACGCCATCGAGCATGTAAGGAAACCGGCTTGAAAATTCTTCTGACTAACTTCCACCGCGGTCGGGGCGGCGGTCACGATACCTATATCCTTGCCATCGCGCAGGCGTTGTCGCCGCAGCATCGGATCTTCGTCGCGGCGCCGGCCACGAGCCGTCTCTTCATGCAGGCGGGCGCGTTGCCCGGCGTCACGACCTTTCCGATCGATTTTTCCGCGAAGTTCAAGGAACTCGCAAAGCTGCCCGGAGAATATCGCGCGCTGCGGGGTCTGCTCGAACGCGAGCGCTTCGACGTCATTCATGTGAATGGATCGCCGGATCATCGGCTGGTGATGCTCGTCATGCTCGCGTGGAAGGGAAAGCGTCCGCGAATCGTCCTGACGAAGCACAACTCGATCCGAATCAAGCACGATTTCCTGACGAGACTGCGAGCGACGCGCGCCACCGACGACGTCATCGCCGTCTCGGACTCGACCGCGCAACTGATGCGCGAGTCGGTCTACGGGCGTTGTCCCGTCACGGTCATCAAGAACGGCATCGATACGGTCGGCCGCTATGCGCCGCGCGATCCGCAGGCGGCGGCGCAACAGCGCGGCGCTTTGCTCGGGCCGCGCGCAGGCGACCGGCTCGTGATCGGTACCGTGACCGGCTTCGACTGGTACAAAGGCACCATGGGCATGATCGAGGCGGTGGCGGCGCTGCCCGAACCGCTGCGCGATGAGGTGATGGTGGTCGTGGCGGGCGTCGAGCCGAACGCCGAGCAGCGTCGGCAAATCGAGGCGCTCGGCATGAGCGGGCGCGTGCATGTCGCGGGATTCGTCGAGGATGTGCCGAGTGTGATCGCGTCATTCGACATCGGTTTCGTGCTGTCCTACGCGATCGAAACCGTATCCTTCGCGTGCCGGGAAATGATGGCGATGGGCAAGCCCGTGATCGTGTCGCGCTACGCCGGCTTGCCGGAAAATATCGACGACGGCGTGGATGGCTGGATCGTGGAACCGCGCGACACCGCGGGCCTTTCTTCGCTGCTGCAGACGATCATCGCCGGGCGCGATCGATTGCCGGCCATCGGAGCACGCGCGCGCGAGCGAGCCGTCCACGAGTTTTCGGACGAGCGCTTCATCGCGGACACTGAAGAAGTCTATCGGCAGGGCGGCGCGGCGCGCGGCGTCTGACGGCGCACGCGTACACTGCAACCCAACACTGCTTTTCTGCGCGAGGTCGGGTATCTCGCGAACGGCCTGGGCGGCAGCGACTGAACAACGGCGCGCATCGAGGCGCAACGAAACGCTCGGACGAGCGCGCACGGCATCTTTACGACACTATGGAAATCACACGGATCTGGAATACGAGCTTGTCGGGTCCTGACTCTTACCAGTTGATCGCGGCGAAATGGTTCGCGGTCGTCACGCTCTGGCTCGTGCCGATTTCGACGGCGGGCGTCAATCTGGGCTCGGCGGCGTGCGCCGTGTTCGCGCTGACGTCGCCGGAAGTATGGCGGCGGGCGGGTGGGCTGTGGAAGCGCTCGCGTGCGGCGGTTATCGCGCTTGCGCTCTTCGTCGCGCTGGCGTTGAGCGTCGCGTACACGGCCGCGCCGACGAGCGAGGCAATCGACTTCCTGATGAAGTATCGGAAGCTGTTGTTCATTCCGCTGCTGATTCTCGTCTTCGCCGACAGCGAGCGCACGAAATGGTCGGCCATGGCGACGTGGGGCTTGTTCGCCGCGCTCGTCCTCTCGATGGTGCTGACTTACACCAATTTTCTTGGCTGGACCGCGGTCGGGCCGCGACACGGCACGGACCCCGTCTCGAAGCCGTGGGTGTTCAAGGACCACATTTCCGGCGGCCTGATGATGGCGTTTCTCGTGTGTCAGTCCTGGTCGCTGGCCGGCACGACGCGCAACCGGACTGCCAGGATCCTGCTCGCGCTGGTTTCGCTGCTTGCGATGGGCAATGTCCTCTTCGTCCTGCAAGGCCGCACGGGTCAGGTCGTCGCGATCTTCTACATGGCGATCTTCCTCGTCATGCAGGCCGTTCAGTTCCGCAAACACGACAAGGTCTCGCGCTGGATCGCCGGCGTGGGCGCGATCATGATCGCGGTGTGCATCGCGGCGTTCGTGCTGTACGCGAAAGACTCGCGCCTCGCCGGCACCGCGCAGGAAATCACCCAGTTCGAGACGCAGAACAAAGTCACGTCGATGGGTCTGCGATACGAGTACTATCGGCGCAGCATCGAGTTGATCGCGCACAGACCCTTTTACGGATACGGCGCCGGCAGCGTGCGCACGGAGTTCGAGCGTCTCCAGAGCGCGAACGCAGGCGCGAATTTCGTCATGATCGGCAATCCTCACAACGAGTTCCTGCTGATGGGCGTTCAACTGGGCGTCGTCGGCGTGGCGCTGCTCGTCGCGCTGTTCATCACGCTCGCGCTAGAATGCAGCCAGCTTGCCGCGCCCGAGCGAGGCGTCGCAATCGGCTATCTGTTCGCGTTCGCGCTGGGATGTTGCGCGAATTCGCTGCTGCTCAATTTCACGGAAGGAAACTTGCTGGTCTTTCTCGTTGGAATACTGATTGCCGCGGCGCCCCGCCGCGAGAGCCAGTCCCGCGCGTCGAGCGCGGGCGCGGCTTCAAACTGACTATCTGTAGCCGCCGGGCGCCCGCGCGATGAACGAGAGAGACTGCTCGACGCGCAGGGCAGCCGACGAGTGCGGCGAGTAGGAGATCACCTCTTGAATAAACAGGCAACCTTGCGCAAGACGATCGGCGGCACCGACGTATCGTCGCCAATGGCCGTTTTGAAGCGGCTCTGGCCGTACATTCGTCCGCTGCTCGGCATGGCGTTGCTCGGCATCGCGACGATGGGCATCGTTGCCGCGAGCGAGGCCGGCATTCCGATGCTGCTCAAACCGCTGCTCGATCACGGCTTCGGCTCGAAAGGCAGCGATCACGCGCGCTGGCTCGTGCCGCTCGCCGTCGTAGGGCTCGCGCTCGTGCGCGGTGCGGCGCAGTACGCGTCCGGCTATTTCCTCTCCTACGTGACGAACAAGATCCTGCTGCAACTGCGGCTCGAAATGTTCCACCGCATGATCCACACGAGCGCGGGCTTCTTTCAGCGCGAGACCGCGAGCACGGTCATCAACGCGATCGTTTTCGAGGTCAACCAGATCCTGAATGTGCTGTCGAGCGTGGTTGTGACGCTCGTGCGCGATTCGCTCACGGTCGTGTTCCTACTCGGCTATCTGTTCATTCTCAACTGGCGCCTCACGCTGATCGTCGCGGTGATCCTGCCCGCGATCGGCTGGCTCGTCAGCAAGATCAACCGCCGTCTGCGGCGTCTGAACCGCGAGCATCAGGCGCTGACGAACGAACTGTCGTACGTCGTCGAGGAGACGGTCGGCGGCTACAAGGTCGTGAAGGTGCATAACGGCGAGCGCTACGAGATCGACCGCTTTTCGGAGATGAGCCATCGCCTGCGCGGTTACTCGATGCGCATGCAGGTTTCCGGCGGGCTCGCGCAGCCGCTCACGCAGTTTCTCGCGTCGATCGCGCTGGCTATCGTGCTGACGATCGCGGTCGTGCAGTCGGCGCACGATCAGACGACGGTCGGCGGCTTCGTCGCGTTCGTCACGTCGATGCTGCTCGTGATTTCGCCGCTCAAGCATCTCATCGACATCAATCAGCCGATGCAGCGCGGCGTGACCGCGGCGGAACTGATCTTCGGACTGATCGACGAACCGGCCGAGCCCGAGGGCGGCGGGCGCCGTCTTCCGCGCGCACGCGGCGAAGTCGAATTCCGTGATGTGACCTTCAGCTACGGCTCCATCGACCGGCCGACGCTCGATCGCGTGTCGTTCAAGGTCGCACCGGGCGAGATGGTCGCGCTTGCGGGCCCGTCGGGCAGCGGCAAGACGACGCTCGTGAACCTGCTGCCGCGCTTCTTCGATCCGCGTGCCGGTCAGGTGCTCGTCGATGGCGTGCCTGTCAACGAATACAGCCTGCACGATCTGCGCGGCCAGCTCGCGATGGTCAGCCAGGACGTCGTGCTGTTCAACGATACGATCGCGGCGAACGTTGCGTACGGTCAGACGCCGGATCGCGAGCGCGTGATGTCGGCGCTCGTTGCGGCGAATCTGTCGGATGTGGTGGCGTCGCTGCCGGATGGCATCGATACGCTTATCGGCGGCAATGGCATGCGGCTGTCGGGTGGGCAGCGTCAGCGTCTCGCGATCGCGCGCGCGATCTACAAAGACGCACCGATCCTCATTCTCGACGAAGCGACCTCGGCGCTGGATTCGGAATCGGAGCGGCATGTGCAGTCGGCGCTCGAAACGCTGATGAAGGGACGCACCACGCTCGTCATCGCGCACCGGTTGTCGACGATCGAGCGCGCGGACCGCATCCTCGTGATGGAGGCGGGGAAGATCGCGGAGCAGGGCAGTCATGCCGAATTGTTGCGCAAGGATGGGTTGTATGCCCATTTGCATCGGATTCAGTATCAGCAGCAGGCGGCGTGACGCGGGGACAGGACGAGGAATTTCTTTGCGTGGACATATAGGAAATTCCTTGTTCACGCGAATTGCGCCTAACGGGATCATGTCCTCTCTGAACCGAGGCGGACGATTCCGATGGCCTACCACAAATATCCCCGATTTATCGAGCAAATCGATCACGCAGCGTTCGACGCACTTGCCGATCCCGGACAAGCGACGCCGCATTCAGGAATCTACCGATGCGAAGCGTGTGGCAAGAGTATCGTGTCCACGTCTGGTCATCCATTGCCGCCGCAAAACCATCATCAGCATTCGACCAGGGAAGCCATTCGTTGGCGACTGATCGTGGCAACGCATTAACGAAAGACGCGGTTCGGAGAAGAGATGCCGGGGCGATGCGAACGTCGCCGAGCGTCATAAATTAAACACGACGTCGTACGTGTTCAAACCGTCCGCACATACGAACGATCCATACACTTCGTTATGCTATCAATCTCGACCCTCGGCACAGCGCGAGGAATCATGCCTGTGAAGCTCGGCGTGCAGGACCACCACGATGGGGGCGGTGGATGCAGAGCGTAGAGTTGGAAGAATGTATAGAACGACGCTGCGCCTGTTTCCCTTCTACCTTGGTAGATCAAGATGAACGATGAGGCTTTGCAGACGTGGAATTACTTCCACGACTGGTATTTGGATAGCTTGAGCATCGGCCCGAATATCGAACCTCGGACGTTCGCGCTCGGACTGCACCTCGAAAGCCGGCGCGCAGTGGTGACCTTCAATGGCGCGACGTGCGTAGCGGTTGACCGTCTCGGTTTGCTGAATATCGTTTATGGGATTCATGTCATCTCGCCGGAGGACGCGAAGTATGAGCGCGCCTGTAGGGTGCTTGCCACCGGCGAACGTCTTACTAACAGGAAGGCAAACACGCTCGCCTTCGTGTACTCGACACTGGGCGCGGAACTCGCCATTGAATGCGATTCGGTTGACGCGCGCGTGTTCGAAGAGGACATCGTCGATCCGGGTTCGACGTCGCGCCGATGAATCAAATACGAATCGACCCGGCTCAATCCTCACATCAACACAATGTCATACTGCTCCTGACTAAGATTACTCTCCACCTGCAACGAAACCGGCTTCCCGATGAAGTCCATCAGCATGGCCAGATGTTGCGACTCTTCTTCGAGAAATAAATCGATCACCTCCTGCGAAGCCACGACCCGAAACTCGCGCGGATTGAACTGCCGCGATTCGCGCATGATCTCGCGCAGCACGTCATAGCACACGGTCCGCGGCGTCTTCACCTGACCCTTGCCTTCGCATATCGGGCACGGTTCGCACAACACATGAGCGAGCGACTCGCGCGTGCGCTTTCGCGTCATCTCCACGAGCCCCAACTGCGAGAACCCGTTCACCGTCACACGCGTCCGGTCCCGCGACAACGCCTTCTTCAGTTCCCACAGGACCTGATCGCGGTGCTCGACATTCTCCATGTCGATGAAATCGATGATGATGATCCCGCCGAGATTCCTGAGCCGCAGTTGCCGCGCGATCGTATGCGCCGCTTCGAGGTTCGTCTTGAAGATCGTGTCGTCGAAATTGCGCGCGCCGACATAGCCGCCCGTATTGACGTCGATGGTCGTCATCGCCTCGGTCTGGTCGATCATCAAATAACCGCCAGACTTGAGATCGACGCGCCGCGACAGCGCCCGCTGAATCTCCGCCTCGATGTTGTACAGATCGAATAGCGGACGCTCGCCGGTGTAGTGGTGAAGACGCGGCGCAACCGCGGGCGTGAACTCCGCCGCGAAGTCGGCGAGCATCTGATACGTTTCGCGCGAATCGACCTGCATGCGCGTGGTCTCGTCGTTGACGAAATCGCGCAATACGCGTTGCGCGAGGTTCAGGTCCTGATAGAGCAGCGTAGTGGGCGGCACGCGCTGCGCCTGAGCCACGATCGTCGCCCAGGTCTTGCGCAGGTACGCGACATCGGCCGCGAGCTCTTCGCTCGTCGCGTCTTCGGCGATGGTCCGCACGATATAGCCGCCTTTCTCGTCGGCGGGCAGCACGGCCGTCAGGCGCGCGCGCACGGCCTCGCGCTCCGCCTCGCTCTCGATCTTCTGCGAGATGCCGATATGCGGCTCCTGCGGCAGATACACGAGCGTGCGGCCCGCGATGCTCACCTGCGTCGACAGCCGCGCGCCCTTCGTGCCGATCGGGTCCTTCACGACCTGCACCATCAGCGACTGCCCTTCGAAGACGATCTTCTCGATCGGCACATGCGGCGCCGACGAATGCGGCTCGCCCGCGATACGTGGATGCCAGATATCGGCGACATGGAGGAACGCGGCGCGTTCGAGGCCGATATCGATGAACGCGGACTGCATGCCCGGCAGCACACGCACGACACGGCCGAGATAGACATTGCCGACGCGTCCGCGCGAAAGCGTGCGCTCGACGTGAAGTTCCTGAACGGCGCCTTGCTGAACCAGTGCGACGCGGGTTTCCTGCGGTGTGACGTTGATCAGGATTTCTTCGTTCATGGCCTGTTTAGAATGCGACGCGCGCCACGCGCAAGAGTGCTGCTGTTTCGAAAAGGGGCAAACCCATGATACCCGAATAGGACCCGTCGATTCGCTCGATGAACTCCGCCGCGCGTCCCTGTATGCCGTACGCGCCCGCCTTGCCGAGCGGCTCGCCCGACGCGGCATAGCGTTGCAGCGCAGCACGATCGGCGCGCGCGAAGCGCACCGTCGAGCGCGAGAGCGCGGGTTCGAGCAGCGCGCCTTCCGCATCGACGACGGCAAGCGCCGTCAGCACTTCGTGCTCGCGACCCGCGAGGCGTTCGAGCATCGCGACGGCGTCTTCCTCATGCTGCGGCTTGCCGAGGATCAGGCCGTCGATGGTCACGGTGGTATCGGCGACGAGAACCGGCGCGCTCGCATGGCCGCCCGCAACGAGCCGCGCGCGCGCCGCGTGCGCCTTCAACGCGCAGACGCGCACGACATACGCATCGGCGGATTCGCCCGGCAGCTCGGCTTCGAGCGCTTCGGCATCTTCATCGGGACGGGGAAGGAGGAGTTCGTACCGCACGCCGAGCTGACGCAGCAGCTCCTGACGGCGCGGGCTTTGAGACGCGAGATAAACGAAGGGATGAGTCGGCATCTTGAAGTCGGGTTCGAATGGCGCGCACGGCATTCGATCCGACATCGAAAAAGCCTCACGCGCGATGATAGGGATGATTCTGCGTGATGCTCCACGCGCGGTAAAGCTGTTCGGCAAGCAGCACGCGCACCATGCCATGCGGCAGCGTGAGACTCGATATGCGCAGCATCAGCTCGGCGCGCGCTTTCACGGCCGGATCGAGCCCGTCCGCGCCGCCGATCACGAACGCGACATCGCGCCCATCCTGCTGCCAGCCGGGCAGGGCGTTCGCGAGTTGCATCGTGGTCCAGTCGCGGCCGCGTTCGTCGAGTGCGACGACGCGCGCGTTCTTCGGCAAGGCGGCTTCGATGCGCTGCTTCTCGGCCGCCATCACGCTTTCTGCATTGCGTCCCGACGAGCGCTGCTCGGGCTTGATTTCCTTCAGCTCGATGCGCAGTTCGGGCGGCATGCGCTTCGCGTACTCGTCGAAGCCATTCGTGATCCAGTCGGGCATCTTGTGTCCGACGGCGAGGATGACCAGCTTCATCGAATGAAGCGGCTTCAGTGCTTGCGCGTGGTCTTGCGCGCGGGACGTTTGACCGCGGATGCGTCGTCTTCCTCGTCCTCGTCTTCGTCGGCGGTGACGTTCGCGCCGCCGAACATGTTCGGCTTTTGCAGCTTCACGCGCACGGGTTTGTCGCCCCAGACTTCCTCGAGGTTGTAGTACTGGCGCAGCGCGGGTTGCAGGATGTGGACGACCGCGTCGCCGCAATCGACCAGCACCCATTCGCCGATCTCTTCGCCTTCCGTGCTGATGATATCGCCGCCGGCTTCCTTGACCTTCTCGCGCACGCTATTGGCGATTGCCTTGGTCTGCCGGTTCGACGTGCCGCTCGCCACGACCACGCGGTCGAACAGCGACGTCAGATGGGTGGTGTTGAACACCTTGATGTCTTGCGCCTTGACGTCTTCGAGACCGTCGATGATCGCGCGTTGAAGCTTCTGAAGTTCCATGGTTACCGTGTCTGGTACAGGTGATGTTGAACAATATAGTCCCATACAGCCGAGGGGACGTGATCGCGGGCCTGCGTGCGGGCATCGTGTTCGTCTGTCATCGTGCGCGCTTCCTCGCGGATCGCCGTGGCGGATACGTCGATGAGAAGCGTCTCGTCGATGAGCACGTGCCCGTGCGGGCTCGCTTGCAATGTTTCGGGTGACGCGGCGCGCTTTTGCACTTGCGCCGCGACCGCCGCCGGCAGCGTCGCGACATCGAAGCCGGGGCGCGTCTCCACGCAGACATGCGCGTAGTCGAAGAGCCGCATCCATTGATGCCACGAGTCGAGCTTGACGAGCTGATCCGCGCCCATCAGCAACGAAAGCGATGCGTCCGCGCCTTCGCGCTCGCGCCAGCGGGCGAGCGTGTCGACGGTATAGGTGTCGCCCTGGCGATCGATTTCATCGGTGGCGACGATGACCTGCACGCCGTCGAGTTCGAGCGAAGCCGCCGCCGCGCGCGTCATCGCCAGCCGATGCTCCGGCGCCGATACGCCCGCCTTCTGCCACGGCTGACCCGCGGGCAGCAGCACGAGATCGGTCAGTCGCAGCAACTCGACGAAACGCCGCGCGAGCGCGAGATGCCCGTTGTGGATCGGATCGAAGGTGCCGCCGAACAGGCCGACGCGCTTGGCGCACGACGCGCGGACCGATGCGGCCTGGGTCACAGCCATTCCCGCCGCACCAGAAAATCTTCGTAAAGCCGCGCTTCCGGCGTGCCGGGCTCGGGTTGCCAGTCGTAGCGCCAGTTCGCGACGGGCGGCATCGACATCAGAATCGATTCCGTGCGTCCGCCGCTTTGCAGGCCGAAGTGCGTGCCGCGATCGAACACGAGGTTGAATTCGACGTAGCGCCCGCGCCGATACGCCTGAAACTCGCGCTCGTGCGCCGAATACGGCGTGTCGCGGCGGCGTTCGATGACCGGCAGATACGCTTTCAGAAACGCATCGCCGACGCTTCGCATCATCGCGAACGAGCGCTCGAAGCCGGGCTCCGAGAAGTCGTCGAAGAAAATGCCGCCGATGCCGCGCTGCTCGTTGCGATGCTTCAGATAGAAATACTCGTCGCACCACGTCTTGAAGCGCGGATACAGGTCCGCGCCGAACGGATCGAGCGCGTCGCGGCAGACCCGATGGAAATGCCGCGCGTCGTCCTCGTAGCCGTAGACCGGCGTGAGATCCATGCCGCCGCCGAACCAGAAGATCGGCGCTTCGCCCGGCTTCGTCGCGGTGAGCATGCGCACGTTCATGTGCACGGTCGGGCAGTGCGGATTGCGCGGATGCATCACGAGCGACACGCCGAGCGCTTCGAAGCCGCGTCCCGCGAGCTGCGGACGCGCCGCGCTCGCGGAAGGCGGCAGCGCGTCACCCTGCACGTCCGAAAAGCCGATGCCGCCGCGCTCGAAAAACCCGCCGCCTTCCAGAATGCGCGTGACGCCGCCGCCGCGCAGATGCGCGCCGGGCTCGCGGGTCCAGGCATCGGTGGCGAAGGCGGTGCCGTCGAAGGCGCCGAGGGCATCGGCGATGCGCGTCTGCAGGCCCGTCAGATAGTCGCGGACGGCTGCGATATCGTGGGCTGCGTCGTGTTCGTTGTGTTGTTCCGCGCTGCGGTTCGGTTCACTCATCGATTGCTGCGTGCGCCCTGTAGGCGGCCATGAATGGGCGGGGGTTAACCCTTCGTCTCGAAACTCTGAAAAGCACGCTGCCGGACACGAGGTCCGGCAGTGCGTCGGCTCATGCGGCGCAAGCCGCGCGGTGCCGCTTCAGTGCTTGTCGCCAGGCTTGTCCGCCGATTGCTTGCGGTTCACCGCCCGATAGCCGATGTCCCGACGGTACTGCATGCCGTCGAAGGAAATCTGGTTGACTGTATCGTAGACCACGGATTGCGCGCCGCGCACGGAATCCGCCAGACCGACGACGCACAGCACGCGTCCGCCTGAGGTCGTGAGTTTCCCGTCGGTAAGCGTGGTGCCCGCGTGGAAAGTGACGGAATTCTCGGTTTCCGCCGGAATTCCATTGATGCGGTCGCCCTTGCGCGGCGTCTCCGGATAGTTGTGCGCCGCGAGCACGACACCGAGCGCCGTACGGCGGTCCCAGTCGAGATCGACGGTGTCGAGCTTGCCGTCGATCGCCATTTCCACGACCTTCGAGAAGTCGCCTTTCAGGCGCGCCATGATCGGCTGCGTCTCCGGATCGCCCATGCGGCAGTTGAATTCGAGCGTTTTCGGGTTGCCGTTCGCGTCGATCATCAGGCCGGCGTACAGGAAGCCGGTGAAGCGGATGCCCTCGCTTTCCATGCCGCGCACTGTCGGCTGGATGATTTCGCGCATCACGCGCGCGTGCAGTTGCGGCGTGACGATCGGCGCGGGCGAGTAGGCACCCATGCCGCCCGTGTTCGGACCCTTGTCGCCGTCGAGCAGGCGTTTGTGGTCCTGGCTGGACGCGAGCGCGAGCACGTGCTTGCCGTCCACCATCACGATGAAGCTCGCTTCCTCGCCCGCGAGAAATTCCTCGATCACGACGCGCGCGCCCGCGTCGCCGAGCTTGTTGTCGGCGAGCATGGAATCGACGGCGGCGTGCGCTTCTTCCAGCGTCATCGCCACGACGACGCCCTTGCCGGCCGCGAGCCCGTCCGCCTTGACGACGATCGGCGCGCCTTTCGCGTCGATATACGCGTGCGCGGCGGCGGTGTCGGAGAAGGTCTCGTACTCGGCCGTCGGGATGTTGTGGCGCTTCATGAACGCCTTCGCGAAGTCCTTCGAGCTTTCGAGCTGCGCGGCTTCCCGGCTCGGCCCGAAGATTTTCAGGCCGCGCGAGCGGAACAGATTGACGATGCCCGCGGCGAGCGGCTGCTCCGGCCCGACGAGCGTGAACGCGACATGCTCCTTCTCGACGAAATCGGCGAGTTCCGCCGGGTCCGTGATGTCGACGTTGCGCAGACGCTCGTCCTGCGCGGTGCCGCCGTTGCCCGGCGCCACATAGACGATCTGCACGCGCGGCGATTGCGCGAGCTTCCAGGCCAGCGCGTGTTCGCGGCCGCCGGAACCGACGACGAGTAACTTCATTTGAATCCCCGAAATCCTGACAAAAAGCGGCTTGAGAAAAAGCGGCGGGCGCACGGCCCCTGACTTGCGCGCATGACGGCGGTCGATGCGTCGCGAAGGCGGCTCGCGCTGACATCGGCTGCGTCACGCGCCTTCCAGGGGCGATGCCGCGCCGCAAAGATCGCGCGGCGCTGCTCCGGCATGCGAGCCGAAGCGAAAGATGTTCCATGCGGGGGCGGGGCGGCTTTCGTTGCGCCGCGCCCCGCGCGATACGAAGCTCAGTCTTCGTTGATCGCGGCGTTTGTATAGACTTCCTGCACGTCGTCGAGATTTTCGAGCGCGTCGAGCAGTTTTTGCATCTTCGCTGCGTCGTCGCCGCTGAACTCGACTTCCGTCTGCGGCTTCATCGTCACTTCGGCGAGTTCCGCCTTGAAGCCCGCGGCTTCGAGCGCGTCCTTCACCTTCTGGAAATCGTTCGGTGGGCAGATCACCTCGATGCTGCCGTCTTCGTTCGTCACCACGTCGTCCGCGCCGGCTTCGAGCGCCGCGTCCATCAGCTTGTCTTCCGGCGTGCCGGGCGCGAACAGGAACTGGCCGACGTGATCGAACATGAAAGACACCGAGCCGTCCGTGCCCATGTTGCCGCCGAACTTCGAGAACGCGTGGCGCACTTCCGCGACGGTGCGGGTGCGGTTGTCCGTCATCGTGTCGACGATGATCGCCGCGCCGCCGATGCCATAGCCTTCGTAACGGATTTCTTCGTAGTTCGCGCCATCGACGCCGCCGACGCCGCGCTGGATCGCGCGGTTGATGTTGTCCTTCGGCATGTTGGCATCGTAAGCCTTGTCGACGGCCAGACGCAGGCGCGGGTTCGAATCGGCCTCGCCGCCGCCCATGCGCGCCGCGACCTGGATTTCCTTGATGAGGCGCGTCCAGACCTTGCCCTTCTTCGCGTCGGCCGCGGCTTTCTTATGCTTGATGTTGGCCCATTTGGAATGACCCGCCATTACCTTTCTCCATCGCGCTCGGGCGTCGAGCCGTGCGCCTAGTGTGCTGTCGTGCTTGCTTTGATGCCGAATGTGTCTGTCCGCGCCGCGGCTCTCCGGCGGCTGCGGGTTCGCTCGCGGATCGTCGGATCCGGCGTTACCCGAATAGGAGCAGACCGAAATTTTAGCATGGCGGCGCGCGCTCCCTGAACCGCTGCGCGCCGACTGAAACGGGAAAAATGATGCAAACCGCGTGAAATTCCCACGAATCGCGGCGAAATCGTGCGAAGGCGGCGGTAAACGCAAACCGCCGCGCGGATGGCGCGGCGGTCGAGGGCGAAAACGCGGAATGAAACGGACGCTCAGTTCTTCGTGCCGAACAGGCGGTCGCCCGCGTCGCCGAGGCCCGGAACGATATACGCATGCTCGTTCAGATGCGAATCGAGCGACGCCACGTAAAGCTTCACATCCGGATGCGCGTCCTGGAACACCTTGACGCCTTCCGGCGCCGCGACGAGCGCGACGAACACGATGTTCTCGCTCAGCACGTTGCGGCGCTTCATCACGTCGACGGCGTGCACCGCCGAGTAGCCCGTCGCGACCATCGGATCGCACAGGATGAAGACGCGCTCTTCCAGATCGGGCGGCAGGCGCACGAGATACTCGACCGGGCGATGATCCTCCGCCCGATACACGCCGATATGCCCGACGCGCGCCGACGGCACCAGATCGAGCAGGCCGTCCGACATGCCGATGCCCGCGCGCAGCACCGGCACGATCGCAAGCTTCTTGCCGGCGATCACGGGCGCGTCGATATCGACGAGCGGCGTTTCCACGCGTTTGGTCGTGAGCGGCAGGTTGCGCGTGATTTCGTAGCCCATCAGCAGCGTGATTTCCCGCAGCAGCTCGCGGAACGTGCGCGTCGATGTGTCCTTGTCGCGCATGTGGGTGAGCTTGTGCTGGATCAGCGGGTGATCGAGGATGAAGAGATTGGGAAAGCGGCTGTCTTGTTTCATGGGTCTCGCGCGCGCGGCGCGTCCTGCTCGTGTGATGTTCTGCCTGCGACGCTCGGGGAGCGACAGTGGCGACAGTTTACCCAAAAGCCCGCCCGCGCCTAAGAAGAATCGCGTGCCTCGTCCCATACGGCCGCCGACGTTGCCGCCCCGATTCTTCTAGAATTGCGCGATAGACATGAGACCCGCGTGCGCCACGGCGCGCATGTTCGACCAACGCATAAACAAAACTGGAGGATCGACGATGGATATGGGAATCGCGGGCCGCACCGCGCTGGTGTGCGCGGCGAGCAAGGGCCTCGGACGAGGCTGCGCCGAAGCGCTCGCCGCCGAGGGCGTGAATCTGGTCATCACCGCGCGCACGGCGGAAACGCTCGAAGCGACGGCCGCGCACATCCGCGCGCAATACGGCGTGACCGTCACGACGGTCGCGGGCGACATCACGACGCCCGAAGGCCACGCCGCGGCGCTCGCCGCGTGCCCATCACCCGATATTCTGGTCAACAACGCGGGCGGCCCGCCGCCGGGCGACTTCCGCACCTTCACGCACGACATGTGGATCAAGGCCCTGGAAGGCAACATGCTGACGCCGATCGAGCTGATCAAGGCGACCATCGACGGCATGATCGGGCGCGGCTTCGGGCGTATCGTGAATATCACGAGTTCGTCGGTGAAAGCGCCGATCGATGTGCTCGGCCTGTCCAACGGCGCGCGTTCCGGGCTCACGGGCTTCGTCGCGGGCGTCGCGCGCAAGGTCGCATCCACCGGCGTCACGATCAACAATCTGCTGCCGGGCACCTTCGACACCGACCGCATCGCCGTGACGATGGAAGCGCAGGCGAAGGCGCAGAACATCTCGATCGAGGACATGCGCGCGCGCCGTGCGCAGAGTCTGCCTGCCGGACGCTTCGGCACGTCGGAGGAATTTGGCCGTGCGTGCGCGTTTCTATGCAGCGTGCACGCGGGCTACATCACCGGTCAGAACCTGCTGATCGACGGCGGCGCTTACCCCGGCACGTACTGACCAAGGACCACGCACATGACCACACGCGTCGCGCTGATCGCGCACGACATGAAGAAGGACGACATCGTCACGCTCGCGGGCGAGTTCGTCGACACGCTCGCGCAATGCGATCTCGTTGCGACGGGCACGACCGGCGGACGCATCGCGGCGGCGCACGGGCTGGAGATCGAGCGCAAGCTCTCCGGCCCGCACGGCGGCGACCTGCAGATCGGGGCGGAACTGGCGGAAGGCCGCGTGAATATCGTGATCTTCCTGCGCGACCCGATGACTCCGCAGCCGCACGAGCCGGACATCAACGCGCTCGTGCGCGCTTGCGACGTGCACAACGTGCCGTGCGCGACCAACATCGCGACGGCGCGCATGATTCTCGACGACCTGCGCCTGCGTTTTGCGCGGGCCTGACGAACCGATGGAGACGAACGAGCGATGACCAAGGCAATCCGATTCGACAAGGCAGGCGGCCCGGAAGTCATGAAGTGGGTCGACGTGGACGTGGGCGCGCCGGGCAAGGGCGAGATTCGCGTGAAGCACCATGCGGTGGGGCTGAATTTCATCGACGTGTACTTCCGCACCGGCCTCTATCCGATGCCGCTGCCCGGCGGCCTCGGCATGGAAGGCGCCGGCGAGGTGACGGCGGTGGGCGAGGGCGTCACGCAGTTCAAGCCAGGCGATCGCGTCGCGTATGCGTCGCGTCCGCCGGGCGCGTATGCCGAAGAGCGTGTGATGTCGGCGGAATACGTGGTCAAGTTGCCCGATGCGATCGGCTACGATGACGCCGCGTCGATCATGCTGCAAGGCCTGACCGCGCAGTATCTGCTGCGGCGGACGTATCGCGTGAAAGCGGGCGATACCGTGCTGATCCACGCGGCGGCGGGCGGCGTCGGCATGCTCGCGTGCCAGTGGGCCAAGGCGCTCGGCGCGACGGTGATCGGCACGGTCGGTTCGGACGAGAAAGCCGAACTGGCGAAGGCGCACGGCTGCGATTACCCGATCGTCTATACGCGCGAGAACTTCACGCAGCGCGTGCGCGAAATCACCAACGGCGCGGGCGTGCCGGTGGTCTACGATTCGATCGGCAAGGACACGTACATCGCGTCGCTCGATTGCCTCGCGCCGCTCGGCCTCTTTGTCAGCTTCGGCAATTCGTCGGGGCCGCTGCCGCCGCTCGATTCGTCCGAGCTTGCGGGACGCGGCTCGCTGTATTTCACGCGGCCGACGCTTTTCAGCTACATCGCCAAGCGCAGCGATCTCGATGCGATGGCGGCGGAACTGTTCGACGTCGTTTCATCGGGCAAGGTGAAGACGAACGTGCGCCAGCGCTATCCCTTGTCCGATGCGGCGCGCGCCCACGAAGACCTCGAAGCGCGCAAGACGACCGGCTCGACGATTCTTCTGCCCTGAAGTCGCGCCGAGGGGCGGTTCGTCACCATAACGAGCAACTAAAAAACCATGAGCGAGCCGTCCTTCACCGTCGTCCTGATCGAGGACGACAAGCAGATTCGCCGCTTCGTGCGCGTGTCGCTCGAAGCGCAGGGCATGACGGTCCATGAAGCGGAGACGGGGCAGAAGGGTCTCGTCGAGGCGGCGACGCGCAAGCCCGATCTCGTGATCGTCGATCTCGGCTTGCCCGATACCGACGGCATCGACGTGATCCGCGAGCTGCGCGGCTGGACGGAGTTGCCGATCATCGTGCTGTCGGCGCGCACGCAGGAAGAAGAGAAAGTGGCCGCGCTCGACGCCGGCGCCGACGATTACCTGACGAAGCCTTTCGGCGTTTCGGAACTGATGGCGCGGATTCGCGCGCATCTGCGGCGGCGCAATCAGGCGCAGGCGTCGGAGACGCCGGTCGTCGCGTTCGGCGACGTGAGCGTCGATCTCGCGCTGCGCCGTGTCGTGAAGAACGGCGAGAACGTGCATCTGACGCCGATCGAATATCGTCTGCTATCGACGCTCGTGCGGCACGCGGGGCGCGTGCTGACGCATCGGCAATTGCTGGTGGAGGTGTGGGGGCCGTCGCATGTGGAAAGTCCGCACTACTTGCGCATCTACATGGCGCATCTGCGCCAGAAGCTGGAGCGCGATCCCGCGCAGCCCGAGCATATCGTGACGGAAACGGGCGTGGGCTACAGGCTTGTCGGCGCGGCGTGACGGATCGTGTGCGCGGGTTCGAGCCTGAGCGAATCGAGCACGATGTCGATGGGCTCGTCGCCGCCGACGAACGCGATCATCCGGTTGTTGATGCCGCATGTCACGCATTGCAGCGCGATGCGCGCGACGTCGGCGCGCGAGACCTCGGGCTTGTGCTTCGTGAGTTCGCCGGCGAGTGCGATCGCGCCGTGCGCCGGTTCGTCCGATAGCGGTCCGGGCCGGAGAATCGCGTAAGGCACGCCGCGATGCGCGACGTATTCATCGGCTTCGCGCTTCATGCGCGAATAGTGGCGCAGTGCGAACCCGCTGCGCTCCGGGTAGAACGCTGACAGCGCGCTGATGACGATGAGTTGCTGCACGCGGCGGCGTTTTGCGGAGTCGGCGGTGCGCATGACGGCGTCGCGGTCGATCGCGCGTTGCTCGTGCACGCTGTCTGTTTCCGACGATCCGGCTGCGTAGATTACATGCGTGATGTCGTCGAAGGCGTGGGAGAAGTCGTTGGTGAGATCGCCGAGGACGATTTCGGCGCCCATCGCGGCGAGTTCGCTCTTGTGGGCGGATTTGCGCAGCATTGCGCGGAAGGGTATGGATTCGGTGTGGAGTCGCTGCGCGATCAGTCGGCCCGTGCGGCCGTGGGCGCCGATAAGCAGAACCTTTGGCGTTTTCATGCGGGGAGGGATCCTTTTCCACGGTGCTCGTGGCTAGCCTTTACCCGACAAAGTAGGCGATTTTTGCGCGGCGCGCTGGGGGTTGTATTTGCGTTTGCAGCAATTTTGTTTTTTCGCTGGGTCCCGTGTTCGTGTCGGTCTATTAGCACTGCCCCTGTGCGGGGCGGCAGTCACTTTCTTTGCTGCTGCAAAGAAAGTAACCAAAGAAAGCAGCTCGTTTAGGCCCGCGGTCACACGCAGTTTGGCCATGCTTGCCAGC
>NZ_JACSUE010000025.1:0-64905 GCF_014384845.1 Caballeronia sp. EK | reverse complement strand
CGCGAAGCACCTGCACAGGCCTGCAACGCTCAACCTTTGAACCCTTCTGCCGGGCGTCACTCCGCAGGTGCAGCGCTTAACGTCTGTCCAGGAAAATCTAAACGGCTCTCACGCGACGCTTACGGCGATGTTCGCGCCGATTCCGCTACCACAGAACATTTTTGCTGCGATGCCTCGAGACATGCTGAGCCGTCCGCAGCAGATTCGCGCAGAGGCGGAGGACGCGGCCTTTATGATCCCGGCAGCGGCCAGACTTCATAAACGCTACCCTGCCCTAAGAATGCCCGTCGCTATTTTCGGAGGCGCGGACGATAAGATCGTTGACGTGGAGGTGCACTCGGTTCGCCTTCACGAAGATGTGCAGCACAGCACGTTGAGCGTGTTGCCGGGTGCGGGCCACATGGTGCACTACGCAGTTTCCGAGGAGATTGAGCTTGTAGTACGTGACATGGCGCGCGCTGGAAAGACTACTGGAGAGCTTCGCGTAGCAGCTTCGTAGGTTGGGTTTCCTGCGGGTTTGCCTGATAAGTTATCTCGCCGCGTCGACCGCTTTGCGGTGCGCCGCCGTCGCTTAGCCAACGGCGGCGCAGATGCCATTACTTCGCGCTCTGCTTTGAGCCTTGCTTCACGGCCGGCGTTCCAACCTCCTCATCGGACACCTGTTGCTCAGCCAATAACGTCAGTTTTTCGTCCGTTGCTTTCTCCTCTTTCAGGGTCTCCAACAGCAGATTCATCGCCTCGGTATAGCCTAGCTTCTTAGCGAGTGCCGCCAAGGTCCCGTATGTCGCAATTTCGTAGTGCTCGACCTTCTGCGCGGCGGCAATCAAGGCAGCGTCGAGAATAGGCCCCTGTTCGATTTCCTCGATCTGCTCTTGTCCCTCCTCAACGAGCCCCTCCATCGCCACGCATTTCACGCGCTTGAGTTTGATTTCAGTGCTTTCGACCACTTGATCGATTCGCTCAATCTGTCCCTGGGTCTCTTCCAGATGAGTCTTAAAGGCCGAGGCGAGGTCAGGATTGGTAGCCGCTCGGGCCAGTTTGGGAAGCGCCTTAGTCAGCTGCTTTTCGGCACTGTAAACGTCCGAGAGCGCATGCACGAACAAGTCATTAAGGGTTTTTGCAGCCATGAATCCCTCCGGTTGGTTGGGAGCCGCCGCTTTTCCGCGAACCGCTCCTTAATCAAAAAGTGCCTCCTGTGGTCCGATCGGAACAACAGGCAATGTCTCCCGCACCGAAACAGCCCCTGCAACAGCGGTAAACTGAAGCAGAGCATGTTGTGGCGGCCTGCAAACGGGTCACGCAGTGCAGGGATGAACTGTTTCAGCAATGGGTATGCCGGAGTCCGGACGCACTATTGCCTGGGGCACTGGAGCAACGTCCGAGCTTTAGGCTGCTATCGGCGGGTGTTCGCTTGATTTGCAGCGGCCGCCGTCACCAAAACAGCGTACGGCCCGACACAAGTGTCGAGTGATAGCGTGAGGGCCTCCGGACGTCTCCCGGCGCCGGCGGCTAAGCACCATCCTCGATCGAACCGGCGGGTCAGGTTCGTTCTGAGAATCGTCCGTGGGTTTCAATTGACCACGCAGTTGGAAGCGTAGGTTCGCAGCGTTGAGCGCCATACCACGCACATAAGCTGAGCAGCTCCGGCACATGTGCTCGCGGGACATTTAAAAACCAGCATCGCAGCTGACGTTGGAACAGCTCGTCGTCGAGTGCGTCGTAAGCATAGTTAGCCGTTTTCAGTAAGACCGAGAGTCGCTCGGCGGCGAATCGTAGCCCCAGACACCTTTCGCGGGACGGCTGAAAACGATTCAGTGCTTTAACCAACTGGTTACGCGACGACGCCCGAGCAACGGCATGCAGTAACATCTGCTGGAGAACGTAGTAGAGGGGCGCACGGGAATCTTCAGGGATACGGGTGAGCAGCGGTTTGAGCGTCGGAGCCGCCTCAGCAACGTCCGCTGCGCCGACCATAACACACGCCACCCGCTCCCACTCGCGCTTAGACAGGTGCTTGCGCTCGGGGTCCACGATCGGGACGTCAGCCGTCTGGGAAGCGAGAAGAACCACATCACGGTAGTCTTTCGTGCCCTTGGCGCGGTTCGCACGAACCGACATGACCATGAGATTGCCCGGCGCATAGGCACCGTCGTTATTGATACGGTCCACGGACCAATCGCTGTCGCGCAAAGCGCCGCGCGTCAGCGTCACTAAGGTGATGGGACACGTGTCACAGTCGATCCTCCTGAGATACGAAGGGTCCACATCGGGGCACAGGATTCGACGTCGTTTGAACGCGTTCAGCCGGAGTTGCAACCATTTCGACACAAAGCGGTCCGGGCGATGTTGAGCGACCCAGAAATGTTCGCGCCCTGCCGCGTATCCGGTGAGAAGACTAGCACTACACACCGCCGCATCCATTCGTCTCCCAAACCGGGCAAAATCCCACCCGATATCGAATGCAATCGTGTCCGGATCGTCAGGTGGCATAGTTGGCCCCAAAGAGAATCAGGTGGACGGCCTGCAGATTGACTTTTTAGGGGGGTGTCCGTGCCTCAAAGGCACGCCGTTGACACGACCGTCCGTTACAGGCTGGTCACCCAGCCGTCACTGCACGCCCTTCTTGGCCGCAAGGGCTTGGGCCATCTCCAGATGATGCTGGATTGTCGGCAGTGCCTTCGCGGCAGCTTTCTTCAGATCAGCATTCTGTCCCTCTTGGGCTTCCTTCTGGAACGCGGCGACCGCCTTTTGATGTCCTTCGACGCCAACGGTCTTGATATAGGCGACGTCGAACGCCTTCCCCTTCAAAGGCTTGAGCGCATGGAGCACGGCGGGGTCTGAGTTATCTTTTGGCACAGTGACGCCATGCGGGGCCGCCATTTTGAGCTGAACAGTCAGCTTGGTGTGGTCCACCATCATGTGATGGGCGAAGTCCTTAACGTCCTTGTCCTGCGACTGCTTCGTGGCGAGTTTCGCAGTGTCAATCTCGGTCGAACTTGATTCCGACGCGGCCTGAACGAACGCCTTATCGACGGGAGAGAGGTCATTTGCCTGCGTCGTGCTTGCGGCTTGCGTTTGGGCAAACACCGGCGAGAAGGCGCCAAGTAACGCAACGATCATCATTGCGCGTGCGGTCATCTTTGTCTTCACGAGAGGCTCCTTGGAATGTCACGTGGGGCTAAACCCCGAGCAACCGCTATGCCGGGTCTTCGGCCCCTTTGCGCTGACCTCCGTCTGGTCTCAATCGCGTCCGCAGCATGACCGATGCTGACTAAGGCTGCAGGAATCCCCGACAAATCTTTCCCCGCCCTATCGACGATGCCCAGACCCGACAGGCACCCTTATGAACAACGCCGAATCAAATCCTACTCAGCTGCAACAGCGAGACATACAGGCGAAGACGCCTTCAGAGACGCCGGCAACCGAGACCGCCCGCGCCGACCCCGAGGTCATGGCAAGAGACCACGTCGGAGCTGACGCTCCGCCAGCGTCTTATCAACGCAACATCCCCGGTCGGAATCCGCTGCCATCGATCGACCTGGACGCCTCGACTTCTGCATCTCCCGATCCGCTCGAGCGCGCGAAGTCCCGTATTGTCTCAGTCGACAATGCCAGTATGGAGGCCTCCGATAATACCGTGGACACGGACGGCAAAGGGCTCGAGGCCAAACGGGACCTGCCGCTGCAACACGATAACGTCGTTGGCACCAATGCAACCCTTGTCAACAACGTAACAGCGCCTGCGAGAGGATTAGGCGGCATCGATAGCCGACCGGAAGGCAATCGCCCGTCCATTCACTTGCGAACGGGCTGGGTGATGGAGTACCACGGACGCGTCGAGACACCGACACGCAACGGTGGACGAGTCGAGCATCTCATCTCCATTGCACAGAGGAAGTCATGATTACAAACGCCGCTAATTTTCATCATGGTCGACGCCGTCCGCCTTGCTTCGGCTCAACTGAAGCGCTCCGTATGCAGAGACTTTTAATCGTCGTCGTGACCCTTGCAGGGTGTGCACCGTCGGGTGAAGCAGGACGTCGAGCGGTTGAGCAGGACAGGCAGGCCTACCGATGCGCCGGGTTCAACCCTGTTGCCGACGAAACGAACTACCCGTCGGACGTCGAATTGGCCGGTGGGACACTGCAGCATTCCCCGACCTGCTCAGGAAGGACGAACGGCCAGGCATCGGGCAAGAAGCCCTAAAGAGCGGGCGAGCGAATCGCGCATGACGCCTGATGTTCAACCGCGCACGATTTATCGAAGGATGACTCATCGTTAAACTCACTGCGACATCACGGGACCGACTAACCGAAGGGCATATGCGTGCGACCGTAACAGTCAGTGGATGTGGCGCCCCGCCCATCGAGCCACTCCATATGCTCGCACTGATGGCTGATGAAGGCCTCGTGTGCAGTCGTGAGCAAGGCCGGCAGCGTCTCGAATTCGTCTGCTACGGTCAGGCTGCTGCATTTCGGCGATTTGCGTCGCGCGCAATGATGCTGCCAGGCGTTACTTCCGTTACGCTGCACCGGACCGATTGTGTCAAGTAAGGGCTTTAGCCCAAGTCATTAGGCTAACCGGGGTAATGTCACGGGAAGCGAGCGTTTGTGTCGCGTCGCCTCATAGAAGCGTTTAATGGTGAAGACGATCTCGGCTCCGACTTGCCTGCCCTCTAGAAAGTCGTCAATGTTTTCATAACTGATTCCATAGCTAGCTTCGTCGGGGCGCTGTGGGGTGAGCGACTCCAGGTCCGCCGTGGGCACTTTCATGACCAAACGCTCCTCTGCTCCGAGCGACCGGGCAAGCGCACGGACGCGGCGTTTGGTCAAACCAGAAAGCGGGAGTAAGTCTGCGCCGCCGTCGCCATACTTTGTGAAGAACCCCATCAACGACTCCGCGGCGTGATCTGTACCGATCACTACGCCGTGACGTGCGCCAGCAACTGCATACTGTGCGACCATGCGTTGGCGAGCCTTGATGTTGCCAAGAACAAAGTCGCGCTGATAATCGTCCGCATACTGCGCGCCGGCCTGTCCAAGTGCGCGTAGCATCTCATCGGACGCAGTCTGGATGTCGACAGTCAATGTCTCATCCGGCCCGACGAAGTTCAGCGCCTGCTGCGCATCCTCCTCATCGCGCTGCCTCCCATAAGGCAACCTCACAGCAACAAAATGCGCTTCATAGCGGCGCGCCCGCAGTCGTTCAACACTCAGTTGCGCAAGTCGACCGGCAGTCAACGAATCGACACCGCCGCTGATACCGAGGACGTATGTCCTCAGGCCCTGTGAGGTGAGGTAATCGGACAAGAAACCAATGCGCCGCTCCCGCTCGCTGTCCACGTCAAAGCGCTGGCTCACGCCGAGCTCCAAACTCACATCCCGTTGCCACGTTTGCAAGTCATCGTTAGTCGTGTTCATTTCCGTGTTCATTTGCGTCTCCATACTGCCCTGACACACTTGGAAGATGGTTGAAGTGATGCTCGATACGCGAAAGCGCATAAAGGGCCGCTGCGTGCCTGACCTCGTTGCGGTCGCCTTCAAACACCTGCGTCTCAGTCACGCTGAGAATCCGTCCGCCTTGCAGTTTGAACGACCATCCGAAGCACTGGGTCCCGGGGGCGGGACCACTGCCTGCATGGCCGTCCGCAACACCGGTGTTGGACACCGAAACATCCGCGCAACACGCTTCGAGTCGAAGCGCGCCTTCGGACATCTCGCGAGCGACCTCTTCGCTTGTTAGGCCAAAGCGGTTCATCGTCTCCTCCTGGACGTCAAGGAAGCCTGCTTTTCCCGAAGGTGAGTAGGTAATGAAGCCCACGTCCAGGCACGCGCCGCTGCCTGGTACGGACGAAATCAAAGATGCAATGAAACCGGCCGTGCACGACTCAGCGGTCGCGAGCTTCAGTCCTCTGGAACTGAGGAAGGACACGACTTGCCTGGGAATGTCCATCTTCGTCCCTCGATTACAGTCACAGTTATCGCACGATTAGCAATTTGTAATCCCGACTAGATCGAGAGGCCGCTTCCTGTTCGGGGCGGAACTTTTAACTGTCATGGTCGAGAGTTATTCCTGTGCGCGCGTCGCGCCTTTTTTGGCCCCGGCCTCGTCCGGAGTCTGTAGCACGTGCCGCAGTGACGGTATTGCTGCGAGGGTCATCACCAGTCCACGCGTCGGCACTTCCAACCAATCCGGGCGATTCGCCGCTTCATAGCAGATTTCATAGGCCGCTTTCTCCACTAGGAACAGGTCAAGCAGTCGGACTGAATCTGGTCCTGACGGCCCAACGTTGCTTGGCGCAGACGCTGCATAACCTTTTAAGAAGCATTCTTCCGCGTCCCTTCGCACTGTTTCGCAACTTTGCGCAGCGGATCGCTTCTCTGAGGGCACCCTCTCTTCGCTTCGTCCTTTCGTGCTGAATGCGGCCGCGTATGCGAGAGACCGCAGCAGCCCAGCTACGTCGCGTAGCGGGCTGGCCTTGTCCCGTCGCTGACTGATCTCACGAATCGGTTCGCCCTCAAAGTCAATGATGTATGCATCGTCCCCGGCGAGGAGGACCTGGCCCAAGTGAAAGTCGCCATGAATGCGCGCTTTTACCGGATTTCGATCTGAAAAGCACGCACTTTCGATCGCCGCGAGTATCTCGTTCTGATGCGCCTTTAGCGTCGATCGCGACGTTTCCGCGAACTCGCGGTCGACGGCTTCGTCACGCTTTTCCGCGATCGCGTCAAATGCTTTTTTCAACTGCGAGATCGTCGCAGACTTCCAGCTTTCGATATCCGCACTGGTTGCCGGCTCCGGTGCGAACGCTGGATTGCTCAGATCGCCCGAAAGGACGGCATGCAGTTCGCCAAGCCGCAGGCCAACGCAGCCAGCCATCGTTGCTACGTCTTCAAAGCGAGCTCGGTTGCGCGATGGCTGGGCGTCATCGATACTCTCCGATCCAGGGTGCGACTGGACCATCTTGGCTTCATTCGCAAACTGCGCGACGGCCCAAGTCCAGGCGTCACCGTCGTTCGGAACGAATCCTTGCAAAATAGCCAGGGTTTGCTGGCCATGTGGACCATTGGATTGAACAACTTCGCCTAAAAGCGGACTGGAATGAGCATAGCCCGAGCGGGTTAGGAATCGGCACATTTCCGGCTCTGGATGCGTGCCATCTTCCAGCCGTCTCAAAAGTTTCAATACCGCTCGGCCCCCGATGATCACCGAACTATTGCTCTGTTCTGCCGAAAGCCACCGCAAAGCGGGGGCGCCCCCCAGTTGCGCTCGCGCGTCCTTGAAACCGTCCTCGACAAGAAGCTGCAAGACGGCACCGTTGCCGCAATCGACTGAGTGGCCCGCTCCGATTCGTTCAAGAAGACCGATAACAAATCGTGGCATGAAAAAGGCGTCGGTTAAAATTCCCGCCCGATCACCACGCGAGACCTTCGCTAACGACATCTTGCGTGCAAGGTCGTATTGCGCATCACCGCTACCCTCGTCACCCCAAAGGATACCGAGTGGCAAGGCGTAGTAATGGTTCGTTCCATCCATTTCAACCCGAATCTGGGTCAGCAGTCCGGCACCGTCAATGGATGCGGCCGATGGTAGCAGCCGCACCTGCCCGATCTCGTGATCCTTTGCGGCAAACCATCGTCGCGATTTCAAGTAGGCGGGCAGGATTGTAGTTTCGATGACCGCGGCGTTCTCGGGGCTCAGCAGATCCGAAAGATTGTTGGACCCTGACAAGGTGACCGTCAACGCGGTCGTCGACGGTTCATCGGTATTCTGCCTCGCTCTCTCCCAATGCGCGTGCGCGCGCCCCGTGGGCCTGCCTTCCTGCTCCCATAGGTAATAAGCCGCCAGTTGCAGGCGCTCCGTGTCGTCCATGCTTCACCTCGCCTTTTGCTTAGCCCTTTTTGATGCATCTCGAAGCGCAATATGCACGCCACCGCTCGGCGCGACCCTGCGCACGCAGGGTACGCGAGTTGCTTGCAATGGCGGACCCCCAAACCGCATCGGCTTCAGTTGTCCAGCGTGATCGACGAGCGATTGGATTGACGTTGCATACAGACCAAGGCTATTGATCACATGAACACCGACCCTTCCGCGTTTTCCCAGCTTTCCGGCTGCGCGTCCGACGCTCCGTTGCACGCAAAGACTCTCAGCAAGTCGCCGCACGCGTCGTGCAGACGCTGGTGGACGTTTGTCGGCGCAGGTTCGCTGATCGCAGTCGGCTATATGGACCCGGGCAATTGGGCGACTGCGCTCGCAGGCGGCGCCCGCTATGGCTATGACTTGCTCTTCGTCGTACTGAGTGCCAGTCTCATGGGCATGCTGCTGCAATGGGTTGCATCCCGTGTGGGGGTCGTCACGGGCCGCGATTTGGCGCAGCTTTGCCGTGACCGCTTCAGTCGGCGCACAACGCTCTGGCTCTGGGTTGCGTGCGAAATCGCGATCATTGCGTGTGACGTCGCAGAGGTCGTGGGCAGTGCGGTCGCCTTGCAGATGTTGTTCGGCATTTCTCTCACTGCCGGCGTTCTGTGCTCTGCAGTGGCTACCTTTGTCATGCTCGCGCTGCAAAGCCGTGGCAGGCGCCCTTTGCAATGCGCAATCACGGCGATAATCCTCTTTGTCGGTGTGTGCTTCGTCGTGGAACTGGCGCTCGCCCATCCCGTTTGGGGCGCCGCGCTTCGGGGCTTTGCCCCGCCGCGGGCGTTGCTGCGAGATGCCGGCATGCTTTGGCTCGCGGCGGGGATCCTGGGGGCCACTGTAATGCCGCACAACCTCTATCTGCATTCAGCGCTCGTCAAAGACCACGCCCCCAATCGCGATGACGTCACCATCGGCCGCGCGCTTAAGGGCGTGAACATCGATACCTTTGCGTCGCTGGGGCTAGCGTTTGTGGTCAATGCCTCACTTCTCGTCATCTCCGCAGCAGTCTTCCACGCGAACGGCCATTTCGACGTTGATGATCTCGGCGACGCGCATCGGCTGATCGCGCCACTCGTGGGCAGTCATTGGGCAGGCATTGCTTTCGCCACCGCGCTGCTAGCCTGCGGCCTGAACGCGACGGTCACTGGCACGCTCGCCGGGCAGGCGGTGATGGAAGGTTTCCTGAATCTGCGAATCGCGCAGTGGGCGCGGGCGCTCCTGACGAGGTCGCTCGCGATTGGCCCTGCGCTCTTGGCGGTGGGGTTCTACGGTCAACATGGGTCGAACGTCCTGCTCGTTTCGACGCAGGTCGTGCTGAGTTTGCAGCTGCCGCTCGCGATCATCCCGCTAGTCCGCTTTGCTTCAGATGGCAACCTCATGGGCCGATGGAGAGTATCCCGTGCGCCACTGGTAGCGGCTTGGGCTTGCGCGGGCGTCATTCTCGGTTTGAACGCGGCGCTTCTATGGCAGGCCATGCCCTGACAGAAGGCCGGCTACATGGACCGACCTATCGCCTCTCGCGATTTGCTCAAATGCACATCCAAACCGGCGATTGGCTGCCTTCCCGCCCGCGGGCCGGCAGCCAATCTCGAGCAGCTGCTGCGACGCCGCGGAACGCCGTTTGCTTAGCCGAAGTCACCGGCCTGTTGTCGAACTTTCGTCGTGACAGGATTGGTCTGCCGTCGAACGATCGAACCCGCACAGTGAATCATGCAAACCGCCTTAGTCCCAGCAGGCGTTCAGGCCAGCCGGATCCTCGAACTGTGGCACCTAACGCTTGCGGTCTGTTGCGGGGTTTTTGCCGCGATCTTGCTGGCGTGCCTCATCGCGGTGGTGCGCGCGCCACGCGCCAACCGCGCCACGCCTGTGGATCTGTCGAGCATTGACCGCCCGCAGTCGCGTACGCGCTTCTGGGTTGTCGCCGCGACGTGCGTTTCGACGTTGCTACTGTTCGGACTCTTGCTCGCGGACGTTCTGACCGACCGGGCGCTGTCGCGCCTGCCTATCGACCACGCGTTGCGCATCGAGATGACCGGCTATCAGTGGTGGTGGCAAGCGAAATACTTGAGCGATGCGGGCGCGCCCGACTTCACGCTTGCCAACGAACTGCATGTACCCGTCGGTCGGCCAGTAATCATCTCACTTAAGGCCGCCGACGTGATCCACACCTTTTGGGTGCCCAATCTGCACGGCAAGAAAGACATGATTCCCGGTCGCGATGCGACGATCAAGTTCCGCGCGGATGTGGCGGGCGTCTATCGCGGGCAGTGCGCGGAATTCTGCGGCTACGAGCACGCGCTCATGGCGTTCTCCATCTCCGCCGATCCGCCCGCCCAATACGAGGTTTGGGCTGCGCAGCAGCGGCAGCCGGCGAACGCGCCTGCCGAGGAGGTTGCGTTGCACGGACGCGACGTCTTCCTGAGCCAGGACTGCGCGCGCTGCCATACCGTGCGTGGCACCGCTGCGAATGGCACCATCGGCCCGGACCTCACCCATCTGGCCAGCCGGCAGTTTATTGCCGCCGGCACGCTTTCCAATAATCGCGGCAATCTCGCCGGCTGGATCGTCGATCCGCGCACGCTCAAGCCCGGCACGGTCATGCCGGGCACTCGCCTGCCACCCGCGGAACTGCAGGCGCTGCTCCTCTGGCTGGAGACTCTCAAATGAGCGATCAGCACACCGACACCCGGCTCGTTGACGGCCCGCTGGCTGGGCCTCACGTGCGCGATGCGCTCGCACGGACCTGGAGCGACCCGCCCGGTCTCATAGGCGCGTTGAGCGCAATTAACCACAAGACGGTAGCCCGGCGTTTTATCGTGACGACCTTCGCTTTTTTCCTACTCGCGGGACTACTCGCACTCGCGATGCGCACACAGCTCGCGCGTGCGGACCAACGCCTCATCGGACCGAACCTTTACAACGAGCTTTTCACAATGCACGGCACGACGATGATGTTCCTGTTCGCCGTCCCGGTCATGCAGGCGGTTGCTGCGTTCCTCGTGCCCTTAATGATCGGTGCCAGAAGCATTGCGTTTCCACGCATGAATGCATACGCCTACTGGGTATTCCTGTTCGGTGGACTATTGCTGTTCGCGTCGCTGGTTGTCAATACCGCGCCGAACGCGGGTTGGTTCAGCTACGTGCCGCTCGCCGGCCCGGATTACTCGCCTAACAAGGGCGCCGACATCTGGGCGCAGATGATCACCTTCACCGAGCTCGCTGGCCTCATCGAAGCAGTGGTCCTCATCACGACGATTTTCAAAATGCGCGCACCCGGCATGTCACTCAACCGCATGCCGCTATTTGTGTGGGCCACGCTCGTCACACAATTCATGGTGATCTTCGCGATGCCATCCATCATGCTGTGCAGCACCGCCCTCATCCTGGATCGATTAGTCGGCACTCACTTCTACAATCCGGCGAAAGGCGGCGATGTGCTGCTGTGGCAACACCTATTTTGGTTTTTTGGGCATCCCGAGGTCTACCTGGTCTTCATCCCGCCGTTGGGGTTTATCTCGTCGATCATCCCGACCTTCGCGCGCCGACCCGTGTTCGGCTATTCGGCAATGGTGCTCTCGCTCATCGCGACGGCGTTTCTCGCCTTCGGACTGTGGGTGCATCACATGTTCGCGACCAACGTGCCGGAGCTGGGTAAAAGCTTCTTCACGGCCGCAAGCCTGATGATCGCGATTCCCTCGGCCATTCAGATCTTTTGCTGGATCAGCACGCTCTGGACGGGGCGCCTCAATCTGCGTACACCGCTTCTGTATGTCCTTGCGTTCTTCTTCATCCTGGTGATCGGCGGAATGACAGGCATCATGGTCGCCTCGGTGCCAATCGACCTGCAGGTTCACGACACATACTTTGTGGTCGCCCATCTGCATTACGTGTTGCTCGGCGGCGCCGTATTTCCGCTGTTCGGCGCGTTCTTCTACTGGTTTCCGAAATTCACGGGTCACACGTTGGACGAACGGCTCGGCAAATGGCAGTTTTGGCTGTTCTTTATCGGCTTTAACGTCACTTTCTTTCCCATGCACTTGCTCGGTCTTGAAGGCATGCCCCGGCGTGTGTGGACTTATCCGCACGGTATGGGCTGGGACGGCATGAATTTGGTGGCGACCATCGGCGCCTACATGATCGCGGCGAGCGTGCTGCTGTTCATCGTCAATGTCGCCAGGACGCTGCGTAGGAACGACCCCGCGCCCGCCGATCCGTGGGGCGCGGGCACGCTCGAATGGAGCGTGCCGTCGCCGCCGCCGCCGCAAAACTTCGATGCGATCCCCGTCGTCCACGGCCGCGACCCGCTGTGGGAGCCGTCCGCACAGCCGGCCTTCGTCGCGGGCCTCGCGGCCGATGCGCGCGAGGTGCTCGTTACGACCGTGCTTGATGCAAAGCCTGATCTTCGACCGCTATTTCCACAGCCGTCGATCTGGCCGTTTGTGAGCGCCGTGGCGACGACCGTTCTGTTCATCGGCTCGATCTACACGCCGTGGGCGATCGCGTGGGGATCCGTACCTGTGGCAGTAGCGATGATTGCGTGGTTCTGGCCGAGGCGCACGGATAATCGGCTGGCCGTCGCACGGGAGCGTCACCCATGACTATGGATACGCGCGAGGCACGCGCGCGCCCCGACGATCGTGACCGCACCCGGGTCGTGCTGGACGTCAGCGCGCTGCCGACCTTCGGCTTCAGCCATCGGAGCCTGATGTGGTGGAGCACCATGGGGCTAATGCTGATTGAAGGAACGGTGTTCGCCATTGCAGTGATGATGTACTTCTATCTGCGCAGCCGCGCTCCGAGTTGGCCGATGGCGGCCGACGCGCCGCGCCTGTTGTGGGGCACCCTCAACACGGCCGTGCTGGTAGCGAGCCTGTGGCCGAATCAGCTCGCCAAGAGCGCTGCCGAGCGCGGGGACCGGCGGCGAGCGTGTCTGTGGCTATGGGCGTGCCTGCTCGCATCCGCCGCGTTCCTCGTGATACGCGGTTTCGAATTCGCCTCGCTGAATGTAAGCTGGTACACCAATGCCTACGGCTCGGTCGTGTGGCTGCTGCTTGGCCTGCACACGACGCACCTGATCACCGACACGGTGGACACCGCCGTGCTCGCCGTGCTGCTCATCACGGGACCGTTCGAGGGCAAGCGTCTTGTCGATGTCAGCGAAAACGCAGTGTACTGGTACTTCGTCGTGTTGAGCTGGCTGCCGATCTATGCGGTCATTTACTGGGCGGCCCGACTCTGAGACAGATCATGAAAACCTGCCTCGCGCTTCTGGGCGCTCCGTCGATCGTGTTGGCCTGTCTCAGCATCAACTACGCGCTGCTAGCGCCAGCCTGTCGCCTGTCGAGCCACGCACTGCTTGACGGCGTGAGCGGCGCAAGTCTCGTCACGTGCGTACTGGCGACGCTGCTTGCCTGGCAGCGCTGGCGCGACGCCCGACATACCCATTCCAACCCGACGGACGATGCGTCCGCCCTGCCCGCACGGCCCGGCTTCGTCGCCGCGGTGGCGGCGGGCGTAGGTGCGTTGTCTGGATTGGCCGTCATCGCTCTTTCGATACCGCAATGGATACTTCCCGCCTGCTGAGAAGGGCCTTTGCGGCCGCCCTTGCCTGCATGGTCGTTTGGAGCAAGGCAGCGCGGGCGCATGCGCTATCGCCAGACGCATCACATACGGATGCATCGCCGCTCGCGTGGACCTTTGAGTGGTGGGTGGTGATCGCGCTGCTGGTAAGCCTTGCGCTGTATATCGCCGGATATACGCGGTTACGTCGACGCGGCACGCAGGGTCGCGCCAGCCGCTCGATGCGGCTCGGTGCTTTCAGCGCCGGATGGCTCGCGCTGGTACTCGCGCTGGTGTCGCCCCTGCACGCGTTGAGCGAGTGGCTGTTCTCGGCCCACATGCTCCAGCACGAGTTGCTGATGTTGTTGGCGGCGCCACTGCTTGTGATCGGGCGGCCATTCGGCATGTGGATGTGGGCGTTTCCAAGCGGCGCAAGAGCAGCCATTGGCGCGGCGGTGCGCTCGCCCTGGATCAAGGCGCCCTGGCAATGGCTGACCGCGCCCGCCGTCGCTTGGACGTTGCACGCGGCGGCGCTCTGGTGCTGGCATGCGCCGCGTTTCTTCGAGTCAGCGCTCGCGCGCCCCGGCATCCATACGTTGCAACATGCGAGTTTTCTGGGCAGCGCGTTGCTGTTCTGGTGGACGGTGTTCGGGCGGCCATCCAGTACGCAAGCCACTGGCAGCGCGCACGCGATGCTTTCGCTGTTCACGACGATGGTTCATACCGGCGCGCTCGGAGCGTTGCTGACGCTAGCGCCGGGCGTCTGGTATCCGTCGTGCATCGAGACGACGCTCGCCCTCGGCTTCGATCCGCTGCAGGACCAGCAGCTCGGGGGGCTCGTCATGTGGGTGCCGGGCGGCTTGGCTTATCTGATTGGCGGTCTCTGGGTGGGCGCCCGTTTGCTGATGCGGCGCGCGCAGCCTCACGTCGCAGCGAACATGTCGCATGAAGGCTAACGATATGCGCCGCCTCTCAACCGCCCTTCTGATATGCCTCGCGCTCGCCGCATGCGAAGGCCGACCGCCCGCGTCTGATGCCATCACCGGCGGCAATCCGCAAAGCGGCCTCAAAGCAATCCAGCGCTATGGCTGCGGCGCGTGCCATCGGATCGACGGGGTGCCCGGCGCATATGGCAGTGTCGGTCCCACGCTGGAGAAAATTGGCGAGCGCGCCTACGTAGCTGGCAAGCTGCCCAACTCGCCCGACAATCTGCAAACATGGATCCGCTTTCCGCAACGCGTCGTGCCGGGCAACGCGATGCCCGATCTCGATGTGAATGAAACCGATGCGCGCGACATCGCCGCCTATCTATACCACCAGTGAGCGCAATGCGTACCGCCCTTCCCGCCCTCCTTCTGCTCACTGCGTTGTTGCCCTGCCGGGTCGGTTTTGCGCAGGACGCACTTTCGCCGGAGTTGCTCGCGCGTGGCGAGTATGTCTCCAAGGCGGGGGACTGCGCAGGCTGTCATACCGCGCCGCTCAACGGCGCACCGTTTGCAGGCGGCCTTGGCCTCACTTCGCCATTTGGCACAATCGTCAGCAGCAACATTACGCCGGACAAGGAGACCGGGATCGGCAATTACAGCTACGAGGATTTCGCCCGGGCCCTGCGCGAGGGCGTAGCGCCGGGCGGCAAGGGATTGTATCCCGCGATGCCTTATCCGTCTTTCGTGAAGATGAATGACGAGGATATGCATGCGCTTTACGCCTACATGATGCACGGCGTACCGCCCGTGAAATACCACCCGCCGCCGACGAAGGTGCCGTTTCCGTTCAACCAACGCTGGGCGCTGCGGCTGTGGCGCGTGGCCTTCGCGCCGAAAAAGCAGTTCGAACCGCATGCGAGCCGCGATGCCACCTGGAACCGCGGTGCGTATCTGGTGCAGTCGCTGGGACATTGCGGCTCGTGCCATTCCCCGCGCGGAATGGTCTATCAGGAACAGGGGTACGACGATTCGTCGGCAAAATTTCTGGCCGGCAACATCAATGACAACTGGTTTGCACTCAGTCTTCGCGGTGACGCCGGCTCGGGGCTCGGACGCATCGCGCCCAACGACGTCGCGGCATTCCTCAGGACGGGTCACGGCGCGGGCATGGTTGCCTTTGGCAGCATGGTACAGACGGTTGAAGACAGCCTCCAGTACCTGAGCGACGACGACGTACGAGCGATCGCCGTGTATCTCAAGAGCCTGCCCGCTACCGGCGCGGCCGACGGCGTCTTCGATCCCGTGCTCGCACAGCGTGGGCAACTCAAGACGCGTGCGCCCGATGTCCCGCCTGCGCAAGGTGCGGCAGTGTACGCGGGATTCTGTACACAATGTCATCGTGACGACGGACGCGGCGTCGCGAAGGTGTTTCCGGCCCTCACAGGAAATCCATCAGTGATCAGTGAAGACACGACCTCGTTGATACGACTCGTCGTCGAAGGCGGTAACAGCCCGGCAACCGTGCACGGTCCCACGCGTCAGTCGATGCCCGCGTTCGCGGATCGGCTTAGCGACGTACAAATCGCGCAGGTGCTCACCTATGTCCGTGCATCCTGGGGCAACGACGCACGTCCGGTGACGGCGAACGACGTCGCGTCACTACGAAGTTCGCTGCACAAGTGACGTACACCCTTTATTGAGTGACGGGACTGTCTTTGAAGCACACAGCCGCGGCTTACTCCTCCCGCCGTGCGTCGTCGATCTCCGGCGCGATGGCCGCATGGTTTATGATTGCCACCATTGCGATTCCACCGAGCATGTTGCCGATGAGAGTCGGCAGCAAAAAGACGCTGAAGTAATCCCGAACCGTAACCGCACCGATCATCACCGCATAGGCGGCCTCGGCCGAACTTGCGATTACGTGCGCGAGTTTGCTCACGCCCACCGTGTAAGTGACGAGAAGAATCGTCGCGAGACGGGCCGAACGCGCACTCGGCAACAGCCAAACCATCAGCGCGATTAACCAACCTGCAAACACAGCCCGTATTAGCGTGACACCGAAGGGCGCACTGAACGGCGCACGTGCAACCTCCGCGAGCGCAGTTGTAACATCAGGCCCGAACACGTCTTTGAACTGCAGCAGCGCGGCGAAAACCGTAGTCCCTACCAGATTGAAGCAAAGAACGATCGCCCACAACCGAAGCGTCTTAACAAGCGTATGAAGGTTGCGACGCGTGAGGACGGGAAGTACTGCCGTCAAGGTGCTTTCCGTAAAGAGTTGTTGACGGCCAAGAATCACAAACACAAACCCGATGGTGTAGCCAAGGCTTGCAATCAAATGGCGCCAGCCAGTATTGGGCAACGCACCTTCGAGGATCGCCTGGACAAGAAATGAGAATCCCATCGAGAGACCCGCCGCAAGTGCCGACCACACGAGCGAGGCGCCGCTGCGCTCCATTGCAGCCTCGCCCTCTTCTCGGACAACTTCGTGGATAACGAGTGGATGCGGTGTCGAGTGGTCGGCCGCCTGTTCTCGCTCGCTGCGGTCAAGGTGTGGGGACCCAGCACCTGCGGTTTGATCGGACATGCCACTCCCCCGAAAGAACACGTTGCGCACGATCACATACCGAACAGCCGTCTTTTGGCGGTTGTTCGCACCGAGTCAGCCCGTGTCGCCCTGCTCAATGCGTGTCCTGAAGCGCATGACGCGTTCCTGGCTTGACCATCACCGCTCGGCGCCGCCAGTTCGCAGCAGCGCGGCTGACGTGCAACGGCGGTGGGACGACGAAGGTATAGCAACGGGGATGCGAACGACGGGGACGCGTGCTCTTTCAATCGAGGAATCGTGACCACCTTCATGGTGCGATGCCGATCTTACGGGGCCTCTTTATCGGCGAAGCGGTTGAATTTAGTCTATCGACCGGCCGAGCAGGGCCACGCAACACATGGCGGCCGTCGCGAACGATGTGAAAGCCTGTCCACTGCGCGCCCACTCATGACCCGACAACGCCGATCCACTTACAAACTGGCCCCTGTGCGCTCTATCTTGTTGATAGCGCGGGAACTATTGATCGAGCGCTTTTTCTGGCCGCAAGCCGTCAAGCGCTTCCTCTTGGCGCGCCCCGTCCCGCTTGCAGAACCACCCGCGCGAACAAGCCCAGTCCAAACGTGCTACGGGAATACCGTCTCCTGCTTTGCGCCCGGATCCTCGCAGGTTCATTCTTTATGCGACTGCCGGCTATGGCGCATGACCCGCAGCCAATTCGTCAACACGAAGGCACCGGTCGACACCATTGCGAGCGAGGCGGCCGGAAACGTCGCGATCGTGTTAGCGGCAACCGCTGAGAGGCAGCTCTGCGCGACAAGTTGCAGCCTGCGCGTGGTCATGCGCTGCCGAGCAGCGAGAGCCGGGACGCGAGCGCGCGCTCGGCAGTCGGTAACAACACTGTCTCCTCGTCGGCGACATGGTCGATTACTTCCTGCATCAGGTGCATGAAGCGTGCGTCGCAAGCGGCATCGTTAGGGCCGTTGCGCGCAATTGGGCGATGTCTTCGCGCATCTTGTCATGTCCGTGCTTGCTCTCAACGAGGGGCGTCGTCCGTTGGCATCGCGGCGCTCAGCGCCGGATAGAAGATCTCTTCTTCAAGTCGCGCATGAATCTCAGGAGCCGTACACGTGAATTCGACGTCGTGGTACAAGGGTTGCTCACCGTTGCTACCCGTGCGTCGACCACGGCGTAGCGTTTGGGCGATGCATTGCGTTACCGGAGCGAAGACGATGGACGCATACAGCAAGGATGATCGGATTCGCCGGCGGGCCTACGAGATTTGGGAGCATCAGGGTAGTCCAGAAGGCCTCGCGGAGGCCTTTTAGGAATAGGCAAAGGCATCGCTGCAAACAGAAGCGTCACGGGAAAAATCCACCCAAACGTCGGCGAACGGCAAATCACAAAAAATGTGCGAAGTGAGCGGGGAATGCGAGGCTCTGGGCGTGAAGCTGCGCGGTGTCACCGCTGTAACCGACGTGTAGAGGGATGCCTTGCATAGCTCGCCTGCACGCGACTCGGACGAATAAATTGAAAGCAACAATAATTGCCCACGAGTGCCCTCCTACGCAAGCGTCGGTGGAGGTTCACCGATTCAAATTTCTGTTGGACGACGGTGCTGCTCCTCCACTTGCGGAGACGATATCTCTGCGCACAGCTAGGGTGATTGTGGAAAACCTGGAGGACGGCAACGCTTTCATCAAGATGCTCCGAGCTATCGTGAAAGCACAGCCGACCGAGTATGACGATCTGGTCGGTCGGATCTTTCCCGACCACTACGATCATTCGTCCAACTGCCAAAATCCGACGCAGCGATGAAGGCGCGTCTCCACGCGGACCGCCGCAAGGCGTATACTTGATTGCGTTGCCCACCAAATTTGTCACGATTTGCTCGAGGCGCATCGCATCGCCCTCGACTATCACGTCCTGAGGAATCAGCGCGAGCGTCAACTCGTGCCGGCGAGCGTCGTTATCGGCGCGCAGCACGGCAACGCCTTGTTGCACGACCTGTGCGAAATCGATCGGTGCCAAAGTAAGCCTAATAATGCCGCGTGTAATTCGTGACACGTCCAGCAGATCATCAACCAATCCGACCTCATGATCCAGTTGGCGCTTGGCTGCCGTTCTCGCCAGTGCTTGGGTTTGCTCGTCGACATTTTCGCGTCCCCAAATTTCTAGTCCTGTGCGAATCGCCGCGAGCGGGTTGCGCAGTTCATGCGCGAGCATCGCGAGGAACTCGTCTTTCTGCCGATCGGCCAGTTCCATTCTCTCGACCGCGCGTTGATGCAGGGTAATGTCTTCGACGGTAAGCACGATCAAATCGAGCTCGCGGCCGATTACCCGGGCAGCGCTCAGCCGCATCGTACGCGGACCGATGGTGGGGAAACTGTGCGTAATTTCGAAATCGCGGACGACCGTCTGCTGCGGCAAAATCGTCTCGAGCAACTCACGTAGCCGCGGAATATTCCATTGCCCATTGCCCAACGCGTACAACAGGGTGCCGATCGTAACTTCCGGAGCGGTATGAAAAGTTTGATAAAAGGCGCGATTGGCGCGCGTCACGCGCAAGTCCGGCTTGAGCACAAGGAGCGGCTCGGACATCGTATCGATGATCCCGTCCGCATAATCGCGCGCGCGAACCATATCGTCGTGGAGCGTCTTAAGTTCCTGATTGCGGTAGCGCAGCTCGTCGTTGGTGGTCAACAGCTCCTCGTTCAGCGACTGGAGCTCTTCCTTGGCGGTCTCTAGCTCTTCATTGGTGCTTTGGAATTCCTCGTTACTCGAAAGCAGTTCTTCTTCGCTTGATTTGAGCTCCTCGCGAGCGCTTTCATGCTCTTCGAGCATGGTCCGAAGTTGCGTGCGCATGGCCCCTATCTCGGCATTCAGGCGGATAATCTCCTCGTCTCTGGGATCGGCGCCTTGGGCGGCAGCAATCCTGCGTCCCAGTCGTTGTCGTAAGGTCTGCGCGATCAAATCTTTAAATGTGTCCTGCCGTGGCGCTCCGAGCCCGTCCGATGGTCCCGCGCTTTCAAAGAAGATCAGCAGCCAGCGTCCGTCGATGCCGGCGGGCCGGAGCGGATGCACTTCCACACTGGTGGCCTGCAGCCCCCCTAGGCCGCCTGTGCGCAACCCGGTCTTGCGCACCGCCACGCCGTCCTGCCGAGCCTGCCTGATGGCTTCGTTTAAGGGCAAAAACACTTCGGGTCGTGCAAGTCGCTGAAGGTTGGTAATCGGCGGTCCGCTAGGATTGACCGTATAGGCTGAGGTATCGCCGCGATACTCGATGACGTTGAGGTCGTCGTCACATAGCACGGCAGGGGGGCGTACCGCAAAAGCGTTACGCGATCAACCTCGGCGCGCAGCGTTGAAGCGGCGCGAGGTTCGGATAGGCTCTCGGTTACTGTTGCGGACCCAACGGGCGATAACGCGACCTGTGACGACGCGCGGACGAATTCAGTCGGCGGCCCGAGACGGGGCTTCTTACTGAACAGCTTGCTACGGCGGTTTTCGATGACGCCGAAGAGTTCCGAGAAAGCGCCCACCGTCTCAGAGGGACCCAGCATCAGGACCCCGTCGGGCTTCAGCGCGTAGTGAAAGAGTGGCATCACAGTTCGCTGCGCGGGCGCACTCAGGTAGATCAGCAAATTACGGCAACTTACCAGGTCCATCCGCGAAAATGGTGGATCGCTCAGGACATCGTGACGGGAAAAGGTGCAGAGATCTCTTATCGACTTGTCGACGCAATAATAGTCGCCGTCGCGCGCGAAAAAGCGCTCCAGACGCTCGGGCGACACGTCTCGCGCGATATTCTCAATGTATCGGCCGGCCCGCGCGGCCTCGAGCGCGTCCGCGCTGATATCGGTGCCGAATATCTGCACCTGAACCGTCCCCGCCCGTTCACCTAGAAACTCGATTAGGCAGATTGCAATCGAATACACTTCCTCGCCTGTCGCGCAGCCGGGCACCCAGATTCTAAGTGGCAACTTGGACTCGATTTTCTCGACAAAACGGGGAAAGGCTGTCTGATTCAACGCGTCGAATGACTCCGGGTCGCGAAAGAAACTGGTCACCTGAATCAGTAGATCGCGCCCCAACGCCAGGACTTCCACGGGATCGGATTCCAGCACGGCGACGTACTCGGGCAGCGACAGCATTTGTCGCAATGCCATCCGACGGGACAGTCGGCGTTGGATCGTGCCGTGTTTGTAGCGGCTGAAATCGATGTTGCAGGCATTTCGAAGCAGGCGGAAGACGGAGCGCAGATTCGTCTCGGCGGCTTCCGGAGTGTTCGCGTCCTCGATCGGCACTCGCCGCAGATGGGGGTGTCTTCCCACCCCCATCATTTCCTTGGCGATCTCGCGGGGCGGCAGCACGCGATCGACGCAGCCCAGGCTAATCGCTGCATGCGGCATGCAGTTGAAATGCGCCGACGCCTCATCCTGCGCGAAGGTAATGCCACCTGCGCGTTGGATCGCCTGTAGCCCTAGCGCGCCATCGGAGCCACTGCCGGAAAGCACGATGCCGATGGCGTTGACACCTTGATCTCTTGCGAGTGAATCCAGCAGGTCGTCGATTGGCATTGGCGGCCCAAGGGTCTCGCCACGCGGGCGTAACCAGATACGGCGCTGGTCAACCAACATGCTCCGATTGGAAGGACGCATTGAGATTTCGCTTGTCCGCGAAGGCGACGAGGCGGTGCTGACGGTCACCGATAACGGTATCGGCATGACCGCAGAGTTCCTGCCAACCATCTTTACCATTTTTGTGCAGGCTGAGCGCTCGCTCGACCGCAAGTCTGCAGGGCTTGGACTCGGGCTTGCCCTTGTCCACCAGTTGGTTGAACTGCATCACGGGACTGTCCGGGCTGTGAGCGATGGTCCGGGCCAAGGGAGCACGTTTGTGGTTCGGCTTCCTGCACTGTCGCAGGCGTGCCCCCTCGCAGCGCCCGTGGATGACGCAGTCGGTGGCGACAGTGTGGTCGCGCAGCGCAGAATTCTTGTTGTGGATGACAATACGGATGCGGCCGAAAGCTTGGCGATGCTTTTGACCCTCGACGGCTACGTTGTAGAGACCGCATGCGATGGTCCATCCGCCCTGCAGCTCGCAACGGATTTCCATCCGGAAGTCGTCCTTCTCGACATTGGGCTGCCGGGCATGGACGGCTTCGAGATTGGCCGCCGGCTTCGTGCAATGCCAAGGTTAGCCAATGCCCTGCTAATTGCGCTCAGTGGCTACGCGGGAGAGATGCATCGCGACCGAGCCAGACAGGCGGGTTTCGATCATTATCTTGTTAAGCCAGCCGGCGTCACCCTTTTGAAGCAGCTCATCACGTCCTTTCAGTTCCCTCGGAGGCCTTAGGAGTCGACAAGTCCTCTCTCTCAAAGATTTGGAGGAAGGAGCGCGGGTGGAACCGGCGAGACCCCCGATCGCGCCGCGTACCACGACTAAGTGAGAAACCGGCCCGATGGCTACTCGGCTTTATGCACGTAGCAGCGCGCCGCGGCGGCACCGAGCTTGCGCCGGCACCCCGCTCGCACATGAATCGATGTCGCCTCGATAGACGTACCTAGAATGCCGCAAAGCGTAGGCCAAGGGGTTTGCCCAGCGGTACGCGATCTGCCACGCCGAACACATTGAGTGCTGCTGCGGCCTGCGCCCGCGCAGCACTGCTAGGGGTGCTCGACTCGTCAGTCACAAGTACGCTCGCCGGACGGACGGTACGGCTTCCTCATTCGCAAGCCGCACAATCAGCGCATGTCGCTCTCGGCTGCGCCGCTTCCCTCGGTGCAGTCGGTTGCATGGCCCGGGGCAGGCCGGAAACCGCGCTGGCGGCCGGCTTACGCACGATCGCGCCTTTAGGCGGGTTCCGTAAATGTCTGCCCTCGTTAGTCCTAACCCCTCTACCGCCTCGACCGCGCTCGATGCGTCGAATGTCGTTGGCGAAAGTGGCACACGAATTGCGGGATGTCAGCGTATACAGCCAAATAGACTTGGGAGACATCATGAGACTGCTAACGACCAAAGACGGCCTGCCGCGGCTGTCGTGGGGTTCCGTCATCGCTGGGGTGATTCTTTCCATGATTGTCTACCTGATTATGAGTGTGCTTGGTACAGCGATTGGTGCGTCGTTGCTCTCTCCGCTTTCCAAACCAGACACTCTGCACGGGTTCGGTTTCGGCTCGGGCGTTTGGGTAATTGTGACGACAGTGCTCGCCGTGTTTGTCGGCTCGTACTTCGCGGGACGCTGTGCGCCTGTTCTGGGATGGCTACATGGCTTGTTGTCATGGGCCGTCATGACGCTTCTGATCGTCTACGGGATGACGTCGCTGATCACGGGTGCGGTGACCACGGCGGGTAGCATCGCGGCAACAAGTGCGCAGGTTGGCGCGACCGCAGCAAATCAAACCGGCGGCGGCAACCAACTGGTTGACTCGGCCAAGCAGCAGGTCCAAGCCGCTGTGGCGTCAGCTGCGTCGGCCGCATCCGGGCCGGACGCCGAACAGAACGCTCGTGAGGCCGCGGATACGGCCGCGCGCGGCATCGCGCGTGCGAGTTGGTTCTCGTTTGCTGCGCTGATCGTTGGAGCGATCATTGCAATCGTTTCGGGCGGCACAGGCTTTCGGCATCAGCCGCCTTTCGAGGAAAGCGGCGGCGCATCGATAGACCGGGATGAAGCGTTGGCTCGCACCCGTTCAGGCGATCGCGGTGCCCGGCCTTAAGTGGCATCGCGGAATTCCGCGCGCTCAAGGTCGACCCACGGAGGCGCATCGCTCCCGATTCCAAGGTGCTTGACGTGGGCCGCGTTGTCTGCCCGCTCGCGAGCCCGCATCCAAAGCAGCAGTCCAAGCATCTTGAATCCGCGCGATGGTGAGGTGCCGACGCGCACCGGTGACCGTCGTCATATCGCAGACACCGTGCGTGGAGACCAAGGAGGACGCATTTCCCTCAGATATCACAGAATCAGTCCGACGATGGATAGCTCGGTTTTTCACATTGACGTTGCCCCAATAGATCAAGTATTTGGCCGCTTACAACTTCGCTTAATACCTCGCGCAACTTGTGGTAGGCGCCCGACATTGCAACTGCGTTATCCCGACGGACCTAGTTCTCACTTTTACTTAGGCCTCTGCATCATTGACTGACGCGATGCAGCTCTTTGCGCCGATCGATCACCTGGGATCGCAGCACGGAGATGGCAAGTCAAGGCGTTTTTTTCGATCGCCACCGATGTCCAGGGATATTTCTGCGATCCTCGCAGCCCTTGGCAAAGAGGAAGCAATGAGAACACGATCGAACTGCTGCGTCAGTACTTTCCCAATGGAGTCCCGATTGACGGCTACTCGCAAGCCGAATTGAACAAGATTGCTAAACGTTTGAACGTTCAACGACGGCTTTCGCTGTCGTTTCATCGCCTTTTTCCTCTGATCCTTATTGGAACAGAGGTGTGGCATCGACTGGTTAAACCCGCACGGGCACGGTCGCTATACTTATCGCGGGCAGAGGCAGATTGATGCAACGGCGTCAGGACGGGCCAAGCAGATGATGGCAACGCCCGGTGGCCGGCGCCATCTCCAGCACGCGATGCAACATCTGCTCGATGGGCGTGATGACTTGCGCTGAGGACGCGTAACCGCAAATCCACGTACACAGTGCCCTCGTGCACGACGAAAAGCGCGATCATTGCACTGTTGGGCAAGTCCGCCCATCGGTGTCAGAGGGCATTGGCGATGCTAGCGGCGAGCCAAGTGGCAGGACGCAAAAATGAGGAACTGTCGTGTGACTTCCTGGTTTTGTCGTGCCATTTCTTGATTTATCTGAGTTCCCCAGCCGTCCTCTTTCTCAGAGTAGCAAGAACCGGGCTTCGATAAAAGATGTCGAACAGGCGAAGTGTCGCCAATTTGAGTTGATTTGGCGAAGCCGAACTCACCCATTTTCGAAATTTAGTCCGCGCTTTTTCGCCGGGTAACTCCTTTTTGACGTGCGTCGCCCGATGAACTTATCGGTTCAGCAGGCTGAACTGGATTCGTTGTGTTCATTCTAAAGCTCAGGCTGCGCGAGATCGCCATCGACAATCGCAAGGCCGCGCTGCTGCGCCGCGGCTAGGGCGCCCGTACTCGTACTGAACGGGCCGATGTCTGAGGCGCCATCAAACGGATACAGCAGTCGGCCGTCAGTCTTGCGCACCACCTTCAAGGTTCCGTAGAACCCAGCCGAAGGCGATCCACGATAAGAGGCATATATTTGGAAGTCGCCTTGAGAGTGACCAGGCATCGCAGGCACAGATTTCGACGGGAACAAAACGAGTCTAGGACGTCTACCGATTCCACTCATCATGACACCTCGCGCTTCAGACTGTTCAACCATGTCCAGCAAATGCCGGTCCCCATAAGCTATCAGCGGGCCGGCTGGGAAGACTGACCCAACGAATTCCGTCCCGGAAGGCATCGATCCGGTGCGATATGGCACACCGGTCTCCGCCTATCTACGGCTGCGTCTACGCAACCACGCTTCCAATCGGCGACCTCATTGAGTCCGTCATGCAGGTTGCTGTGGTTAGGGACGTCGAACTGAAAGCCCACATCGAGCCCTACTGTCCGTTACACGCGCTTTTGAACTGCCCTAACAACATCGACCGGGGCAACCTCTGCCGCGAGCGCTGTAGCCGGCGCATGACCCCCCTTTGTGGGTGGCGTGCGAACTAGCAATTATTGCGTGCGATGTGGCGGGGGTAGTCGGCAGCGCCGTCGCCCTGCAAATGCTGTTCGGCGTCTCGCCTACGACAGGCGTGCTCTAGTCGGCGTCTGGCACTTTTGCCATGCCCGCGCTCCAGGGCCGTGGCAGACGGCCTCCGCAATGCACGGTCGCGGCGCTCATCGCATTCGTGGGTTTCTGCTTGGTCGTGGAGTTGGCGCCCTGCGCATCTCGTCTGGGCCGATGCGTTGCGCGGCCTCGCTCCGTAGCCGGCCTTGCTTCGAGATGCAGGCATGCTGTGGCTTGCCGCCGGCATCCTTGGCGCGACGGTAATGCTGCACCACCTTTGTCTGCACTCAGCGCCGGTCAAGGAGCACGCGCCCAGTCTTGATGACACCATGATCGGCCGCGCGCTCAGGGGCGAGAATATCGATACCTTCGCGCCGATGGGGCTCGCGTTTATTGTCAACGCGTCGCTGCTTGTGATCGCGGCGGCGCTATTTCACGTGAGCCGCCATCACGACATCGACGATCTCGCCGAAGCGCATTGTAGGCTCAGCACAACCTGTGTCGCGACGAGCAGCTTGGTCGATCCATGCTGACCGTAGAAGCTAACCGTCACGAGCTCCGGTTCAATTGCGAGCCCACGACTGAGCAGCGCGCGCCCATTGCGCTATTTTGAAGTTCAAAAGCCTTCCATCACCGCTTGTCCGCAAGCGTGCCGGTGCCGGTCGCGTTCAGGCTACGGGCACAGGGCTGATGCTACGCTTCGCCTCAGACGTACGTCTCATGGGCCGCTGGCGCCTTTCCCGCGCGCCGTGGTGGACTGCTTGCTTTGCACGAGCATGATCGTTGGCTTGAGCGGTGCGCGCTTGTGCAGGCAAGAGTGACGGAGCCATTTTGAGCCGATTCGAGAATCGATTCTTTGGTCGTCTCTCCACGGCAAGTACTTGATGCGCGCTATCGAATCGCTTTTCGACGCAGCTTGCGAGAACTACGCACGGGCTAACGCCCGGCATGGAGATACCGGAAAGCGCGGCATCGGCAATGCCTCGATACGGGTTTCGGCGACCGCGATGGCGATCTTCTCCCCTCTTCAATAGATCTGCGCGACGATGAACGCATTGATGTCGAGCTCATGCATCTTCATTCGTCTTTCCGGTTGTCGTTAGCTCGCGCTCCCATCGCGCCCACAGACTACTGCTCTCGCCGTTCGTGTCGTTAAGATAAACGGCGAGTGCCGCGCCAAGGAGCAACAGAACTACCGTCGTCGTTATCATTTGCGCCGCCTTCTAGAAATGGTTCACACAACATGGCACCGCCACCATGCGCGCAGCGACGTGCGCGCGGTCGTAGGGCAGGACGAGCCGCTTCCGGGTCTCTCCTGACCGCCGCGGTCATCGTTTCTTAGTATGGCGACGTGACTTCCTCGCGTCGATGCGATTCTCACGTAGTAATAGCAAATGTCAGTACATTGGCATCCTTGCCAGGTGTGCGTCCAGCACCGCAAAAGCAATCGAATAGCGACCTTTGATGGGCACAACGCTTGCGCTTCGTGGAAAGGTACGACTGAAGCGCTTTGCGCGTTCGATTACTACCTCGATGATCCTATGAAACTTCTCCGTACCGAGCGCTCATGGTGCGGTAGCCGATCATCGAAAGGATGACGCCAGCGATGATCGGGGCCCCATGACAAACGGGGCAGCCCATCTGAGTGGTTTTCTCCTTTGCCGCGACTGTGGTAGGCGCGATCATCGACGTCTTCTCGACTCGGCGCCGGCTTGCGCCTTCAGCCGCTGTTTGAAGGAAGCCCAAGCACCGCAACTGGCGTTGATACGTCACCGGTGCAACCGTTCAGTGCCGGAGATGGTCGTGTATGAGGGAACGGTTTTGCGGCAGCCCGCCCCAGAGCCAGGAGAGGTGCCGATGAGGAGGAGTTATGCGTGAAGAGGAGCCATCCGGCGCGATACCAGGGCCTGATTCTTCCGAACCAGTGCGCGTGTCGGCAGTGAGGGAAGAGATAGCGGTCGGTGTTGCAACGGTGGAAACGGGCGCGGTGCGAGTGCGCAAAGACGTGCGTGAAAACATGCACCCTGTCTCGTTGCAACTGCGTCGTCAGCAGGTCGACGTTCGGCGGGTGCCGATAAACCGTCCCGTCGAACAGCGAGATGAGCCCCGGCGCGACGGCGACACGCTCATCATCCCGGTTTCCGAATACGTCCCGATTGTCCGGATGCAACTTACTTTGAAGGAGGAGGTGCACGTCAGGACTACCGACACGCAAGAAAATGTGACGCGGCGCGCGCTGACGAACAAAGAAGAACTTGTCGTCGAACGCCGAGACTGCGAGGCGGGTCCATGGAAAAAGAGAGCACGGTCGACTGAAAGCGGCGGGAAAAGCAGTGCGTGTAATGCAAGATACTGCGCGCACAGACCTGTTGGTCCTTTATTTTGGAGAACTCGAAATGACACAGAGGATAATCGGTGTTTTTGCTTCGTTCGAAGACGTCAAGCATTCTCCGTCGGCGCGTGCCGAGGACAGATCTTCTGTCCCACCGGTGCAGAAGCCGCCCCGCTGATTGAGCGGCTGGGGCGAGCGCTGAGCTTCGGCGCAGTCCCCTTTTTTCCGTTTTCTTCTGCCTCACACTGTCCACTGCCCCGCCCCGTTGCCGCAACTACGGCCCTCGCGTGGGCCGATGAAACCAGCCATATCCGCGGGGTTAGTTTCCCCGCCATGCCATTAGGAGGCACTTATGCCGAACACCAATCACGATCCGGTCGACTCCCTCAATACGGAGAAGGCCGACAGTTCCTTTAAATTTCCGACCAGCGCAAACGACGACCCGCCGGAAGGTCCTACTCAGCCGTCCGCGACCGCTAGGAACGGCGATTTTCGTGAGGCTTCCCAGTCGTGGGACACAAAGTCATCAGGTAACGACGCACGTGCAGGAGTGAAAGACAAGCTGTCCGACATGCAAGATGCGCTGGTTAGAAACTACAGGGTGGCGACGGATACAACTGACGATTTTGTGCATGACAATCCGTGGAAGGCGATCATCATGGCCGCGCTAGGGGGCGTGATTGTTGGGATGCTGGTTTCGCGTTAGGCCGATCCGAAGTAATACGCGGGCCCCGACGGAACGTTGAGAAAACCCCCGGGGGGGCCTGCGTACCGTGTAGCCGTATCGTCTAGTTCGTCCACATGTCGACCTCAAAGTCCGCCAAGGCCGCCGCGACGGTCGTCAAGCGACATTAGCTCGTTCTTTTAAGGCTTCGCCGGTGACCGCGCGCTTCCACGACTTTCACACGGCGAAGCGAGACGACGTTGCGAGGTGACGCGCTATTGTCCCCCGCAGTTGATCGCCCCTCTAGCCGCTGACGTCACTGGCAATCACTGTCCGCGCGAAGTCTACTGTTTTATTTTTCCGGTTGCCTTCCCGCTTGACTTGGTCCCCGAAGCACCATCCGGCGACATCCCTTTTTCGCGTTGCTGCATGAGCGTCGCGCCGCTCGAACTACTTGACCCGCTGGAGGCGCTATTTGCCGCCTGGCCTGCGGTGGCACCGCGCTGAGTTCCTGAAGAAGGTGCGATCTGCGTATTTTGCGCGAATGCGCCGGCGCTCGTAGCCATAAGCAAGACGACTAGCAGAGTAGGGGTACGATCCATGGCGGTCTCCGGAGTTGGTAGCAGCATTTTCAGCATCGATCGTGCCTCATATGACAGCATTTTGCCGTGGCTGCCGCTCATCGTTAGACGCAGCAGCTGAGTGACAAGGTGAAGGCAACGTGCGCACGTTGGCACGGCGCTGAGCTCTGCGCCCTCCGACGCTCGGCGAGGAAAAAGGAGCCAACTTTTGACGGCCGTTTGATCCCGCTAAGTTCAGTTTGCTGCGCTGTCCCTCGCAGCACCGCGCGGGACCGTCTAGCATCTCGTCGACACCCTCCTTGAAGTCTGCCCCCGCATCGCCCTACTTTACGGCTCCTGACCTGTAGAAATTAGAATCGTCTGTAGCGCGAACGAGGGCCGAGAAAACGCCACGCCTTTCATGGCTAAGCAGTCTTCGACAGCGTTCCCCAAAAAAGACGGCACGTCTCGACGCAGAGCGTTGACGTCAAAACCTACGACGGATCAATTGCGGACGGGCGACATGACTGGGAGCATATGCCTTGCTGGGTTCCGCGTCTCGACCATTGAAGAGCGCATTACGGATGTCAACGTTGCCACTATAAAGTCGTTATCCGGGAACAACCCGATACGCAAGGATTGCGGATGGTGGACGGAAGCCCGGATTCGTCCAGGAACATAGCGATCTCCGCGGGGGTGGGCGTCGGGTGAAAGTGGAACTAGATCATGTAGAAAGGGGTCACCGGCAGTGGTCGATGGCGGGTCCTGTTAAATCGAACGCTGTTAAGAGCACAAGCGAACGAGAAGAGCGTTGATGGTTTCCACCTAGTCTCACTAGGCCCGAACGCTGCTGACAGAAGGAAGCACGAACGCCGTCGAGCTCGATCTAATGTCAGCCGGAGCACTCAAATGAGCCGCATCTCTTCAACCTTCGACATCGATGCCACTCCGCGCCGCGCCGACGGCGAGTTCATGGCGCACGCGAAAATTACCGCGGGAAGCGGAAGCGAGACGCAGATCTTCATGAGCGGCGACCTCGCAGGATTCGACGCGCGCGATGACGCGATCGCGTACGCGCGGAGCTGGGCTGGTGACTGGATCGAAGCTTTCGTGCGATTGAGTGCCCGTTGATGTCCGCATGGACGCATCCCCGATTCGAAAAGAGATCCAATCACCCTCACAGAGACTAGACCACGAATCCGCAGGAAACCAACTCAGCAAATCAACTAACAAGCGCGAGAAAGACTCTAGCTCTGCTCCTCGCCAAGCGCTCGACCGAGGCGACAAGAAAAATGGACAGGAAGCTCGACGAACTGGACGTATCGACGACGGAATCGGGCAAGGATCAGTCGTCGAAGCCGGACACGAAAGGATCGAACTCTTCGAGCAAAAAGCTCGACCAACAAAGCGACTAGTTGGGACCCTACATCGCACTCACGTCGAGCCCGCCCCACGCGGCGGCGGCGGGCTCGACGATCCGCCGCCAATGCTTGTCCGGCACTGCGCCCGCGATGACCTAGTCGCCGAGCTTCGTCAGGAACGAGCCGTGGCCGCCCGCCGCGATCAGCGCGTATTGCTTGCAGTTCGCCCAACGCAAGGGTTTCCGCCTGCAGTGGCAACGGCCGACCGCTGCGCTCCGAAAAGGCACGGATGTATGCGCTGAGTTCGTCGAGCTCTTCGTGCTGAATGGGCGTATATGCGCTTCTTAGTTACGGGTTCTCGCCGAGCGAGTAGCTTAGCCTCAACCCAAAGTGGAAAGCAATCGTGTTCGAGGACATGTGGCTCCAGTACGCAATAGCGCGCTTCTTCATTGCCTCTGGCGTGCTTCTTTCCTCCATGGTGGCCCGTAGATCTGAACTTGCCATGTCGTCGTCGCGGCGCAGCAACTCTATCAGTAGTTCCTGCTTTCCATTGAAACTGAAATAGAATGCGCCGCGCGTGTAGCCAGCGGCCTCTGAGATGTCTTCCACAGTTGTGGCCGCTATACCTTTTTTCACGAAGATCGTCCGTGCAGCCTTAAGCAGACGCTCCCGCGTCAGCTCTCGCCGCTGTGCCCGTGTCAAGCGTTTCTGTTTCATGACATAACGTATAGGTCAGGTTGCCACGCGCGAGCGGGAAAGTCGACGCCCGTCTCAAATGACTGGTCTTACAGATTATCTGCCGGCAATGATTTCGCTACTCCGCGCAGCGCTTAATTGTGATGTTAAACTCATTATTGATATATGTGTCAATTGTAAAAATCGCGGGTAGTGTCCGAGCGGAGCACAATGCCGCAACGACCGAGCTTGTTCGGTGAACGCTCGACCAGGGAATCCCTCGTGCCAAGAGCTACCATCGGCGCGAATGAAGTTCGGATCGGCCGGGAGATGGTCAGAGTAGATGGCGAGGTTGACGCCGAACGCTGGGTATGGTGCTGAAGATGTGCGATCGTAATCGGCCCTGCCAACGGTACACACGAGTGGATCGTGGCGGACGTGACCCACATGCGCCGTGATCTCCGGCCTCGTGCGTACGTACCGCGTGTGCAACGTCGAGTCGGTACCTGTACCTGCGTCATGTCCCTTCGGAACTGCCTCAGGGACCGCCGGACGTCGGCATCGGCGATTTGCTACCACCGCAGGCCTCAAGATCGTCCCCTGACGACAGCAACATCCAAGCGGGCTCATCGCGACGCGCTTCGTCCGCACTAGAAACATCCGTGACGCTACGCAATGCTCACACCTCGGCTTGTGCGCTCAAATCAGCAGTTGTCATTGACGGCTATGGCGGCGCACGGCGCTTGATAGCGTCTCCGTGACATTGAAGCTAGGTCGCTGAAAGCAGTCAACGAGAATCAATTGCAATTTTTTCGACGTCGGCCTTCTCGACTCGATGCAGGACACCTCGAGTAAGACTTAGCTCGATCAAGGATGCGCAACGGCGACGGTTCGATTTCGCATAAGTCGGCGGTCATCTCACCGCCGCGTGATCGAGCAGCACCCGCGCGGGAGGGACCAGACGCCGACGGCAAACTCAGGGCGTCGGTCCCGCACGGATCCCGGTGGTTGCTGCGCCTGCCATGCCGCAAGCGCCAGATCCAGATTGAAGAACATCCGGTCGCGCCCGAGCGTCTCGCCCAGCGGTGAATGCTGCACCATTGCCAGTACGCCCGGATTGAGACCCACGAGCCAGAGCGCTATACCTTGCCTGCGAAGCTCCTTTTCAGCATCCGTGAGCATCTTGAGCGCCGTGTACTCAAGATCGATTACGGCGCGCAAATGGAGCACAACGATCCGCGGATGAGTTTGCTCGATCAGCGTGCGGATCTTTTGGCCGACGCGCTCGGCATTGGCAAAGAAAATTGGCCCTTCCGGCCTTAATAACAGGAGGTCTGGAAAAGCCTCGTCGTCAGGGTGCTCTGCGGATACCGGGCGAAAGACGTTCGTGCCAAGCTTGCGGTGCAGCACATATACCGGGGGATCGGACGTCTGGTAAGCAAGCGCCAGGAGGGACACGACGATAGCGATCAAGATGCCCAGCAAGGTCCCGAAGAGCACGACTCCGCCGGCCGCAACGAGCGCCCACACGAACTCCGTGCGGCGTACGACGATAATCGCGCGAAATTCCGATGGCTTGATCAGGCCGATCGAATAGACGATAACAACCGCTGCCAGCGTGGCGTGCGGCATCATTCCGATAAAGGGCGCAAGCACCAGCATCGTACCGAGCGTGAGGGCTGCCGTGACCAGTTCGGCAAGCTGACTGCGAGCGCCCACAAGACGGTTCACGGCCGTCTGGGACGTGCCTCCGCCCGCGGGCATGGAGCCTAGAAGTGCGCCGCCCACATTGGCAAGTCCGATCGCCAGCAACTCTCGATCCGCCTGTGGCGCAGGTTCTTCGCTCGCAACGAATGCTCGCCCGGACGCGATCGTTTCGGTAAAGCTCATCAGTGCAATGCCGGCTGCAGCGGGCACAAGCGACGCGACAAGCGACAGGTCCGGCACGGTGACGGAAGGGAAGCCCGTCGGCACATGGCCGACAATGTCGACCCCGTGAAGCTGCAAGTCGAGCAGGCTCAAGCTGCCGATTCCACCTGCTACCGCAATTAGCGGCGCGGGCGCTCGTGGAAAGACACGCTCCATGGCGACGAGAATGCCCACCGTCATCGCCCCAACAGCGACCGTAGCCGCTGACGCGTGCGGGATACCCATGACGGTAGCCAGCAGGTTGTGTAAAAACGCCCCCTTGGGAAAGTGAATGCCAAGCAGCTTCGGCAACTGATCCAGCACGATTACGACCGCGACACCAGCCTTGAATCCAGTCAGCACAGGATCAGAAATGAAGTTGGCAATGAATCCGAGCCGCAGAAGTGCGGCGAGCGTGAGGATGGCCCCGACCAGTAGCGTCAGGGTTGCAGAGGCCGTCAGGAGTTCTGCCGTCGCTCCATCCGGAACCACACGGGCGAGGGCCGCTGCGGAGAGGATGGCGATGGTTGCGCTTGTGCTCACGCTGAGCGGCCGCGACGATCCCAAGATCGCGTAGATCACCATCGGAAGGAACGCGGTATACAGCCCGACCTGCACTGGCAGCCCGGCGACTGTCACGTACGCCAAGGCCTTCGGAAGTACGACCGCCGCAGCCGTCACGCCGGCAATGATATCCGGCTTGATCCACTCCTTCCGATAATCGCGGACCCACTCAAGGACCGCAATACGAAACCCGCTAGACGAATGTGTTGATGAATCTTTTCCCATAGTCACGCGGACTCCCGATCATCGTCCGGATGCTTCGTCTGCCAGCGTTAGGGTGTTTTCCACCAGTTAGTGCTGCATTTCCCAGTTCTCCCAGAAGATCATCACGTCGTCGCCCGACAGCATCCCATCGAGGAGCAACGCGCAGAAAGCAAACACCATCGTTGCAAGTATGGCACCAGGCGTCGACGCGTCATAGGGCGCATCCAAGCGCACGTTATCGGCATTTCAGGCGACTTAACCGATCCCGGTTCCCCGCCGGAGGCAATGCGGAATTCCTCAAAATTTATCAGGCGCCGGCGTGCAACAACGCTTAAGAAATGCCGGCGCATCCCCCGCATCGCGTATGGGTTCGCTTGCAAGCCGATGGTCGAAGGCGAGCGTCGGGAGGCGGCTAGTGGGCCGATTTGGCCTTTTTCCTCACAGGCGATTTTTGTGTGCGTTCCTCGGTTCCGTGCGCGGCGACGGGCACGAACCTGTAGGGGTAGTCCGGTTCGAGAAAGTCTCCCGCGCTCCGCCGCTGCGGCAACTTCACGTGTTCCCGCGGCACGCTCTCGTAAGGTACCTTGCTGAGCAGATGGCGGATGATAGTCAGGCGGGCCCGCTTCTTGTCGTCGGAGCGGGCTACATACCACGGTGAAAATTCAGTGTCAGTCTTCGCGAACATTTCGTCGCGTGCCTTCGAATAGTCGTACCATCGCCGATACGATTCGAGGTCCATCGGCGAGAGCTTCCAAACCTTACGCTCATCGTATATGCGCGCTTCGAGGCGCCGTGTCTGCTCCGCAGGACTGACCTCCAGCCAGTACTTGATCAGGATAACCCCCGAATCAATGATGGCGCGCTCGACGAGCGGCGTCGCAAACAGGAACTCCTGCACCTCACACTCCGTGCAGAAACCCATCACGCGCTCAACGCCCGCGCGGTTGTACCAGCTGCGGTCGAAAATCACGACCTCGCCAGCCGCCGGCAGGTGCGGAACATAGCGTTGCATGTACATCTGGCTCTTTTCGCGAGCGGTGGGCGCGGGCAGCGCGATGACCCGGAAAATGCGTGGGCTAACGCGCTCGGTGATCGCTTTGATTGTTCCGCCCTTGCCCGCACCGTCGCGTCCCTCGAACAAGACGCAGATTTTCGCGCCGCTATGCACGACCCATTCCTGCATCTTGACCAATTCGCCATGGAGCCGGCGCAGGTCCTTCAAATACGCGTGCGTGCTGAGCTTCGCCGAATCGCCGTTTTTAGCTTCTTTCGGAGTGTCATCCATGGCTTCTCTCCCTGAAAATGCGGCGATCCCGCCCATCTGTGTACCCTAATGCAATCGCGGCGTCCTCGCGCCTCGGGGCAACGTGACAGGCCACGGCGAAGCTGGACCAGATGAACGCGAGTACATCCTACGAGATGGGCGCAACGCGCGTGCTGAACGCAGGTATGCGCTCTCTCTCTCCAACACTCCTGGTTTGATTTGCAGACTGTCACACGACCCAACCGAATCGATTGATATAAATCAAACGTTTTGCGATATTTAGATATCCTTTAAAGAAACCCGTCATAGATGATCTTCGCTCATGGTGCAAACTCGTTTGGCTAGAGCGGCGGTCTGGACCAAAATGCAACAGGTTAGTGAAGCGCTGAAGGTGACCGTGTTGAGGCCTCGAGCACGCGCGCAGTCCGTTAAAACCAGGCATTCGCCCGCATTCCTTAGCCACCCCGCCAAAAGCCTCGCCGCGCGGGTAGCGTTCCCATTGGGCAAGCGATCCGGATCTTCCGCACCCGTCCTATGCACTGGCGGCGTATCGTCCATGATCGCCTATTCGTTGGAAGCCATTCCTTGCTGCGTACCGTTTTGGTTCAAGCCTGTCAGCACGTTTGGCTCGTTGGGCGTTACAACGCGTTTCGGTCGTTCATATGTGTTTACCACCCCTCTTCGACAGACCGTCGCTCACTCCGTTCGGCACAGAGCAAATAGTGCGAGCTAGGAGCGCCTGGTGGCATGGCGCACGCATCTGTGCAATCTTGATCTGGCACATGCCGGCTTGAGACGTCGCAGAGAACGACTTTCCTTGATTTGAGTCAACGGTGTCCGGGTCTCAGACGTCGATACTGGCAACGTCGTGCATCCCACCGGAGAAGTCCATGGCGAAGTCGATGAAAGCCGCTGTCGTGCATGCTTTTGGCGAACCCCTTCGCATCGAGGAGGTGCCTGTTCCGACCCCCGCGCGAGGCCAGATTCTCGTTAAGATCGCCGCGTCAGGCGTGTGTCACACCGACCTGCACGCAGCCGAGGGCGACTGGCCGGTCAAGCCCGCGTTGCCGTTCATTCCCGGGCACGAGGGCGTTGGCTATGTCTCGGCCGTCGGCGCCGACGTCAAGAGCGTCAAGGAAGGAGATCGCGTCGGCGTGCCGTGGCTGTACTCCGCGTGCGGTCGCTGCGAGCATTGTCTGAGCGGCTGGGAGACGCTCTGTCACGATCAGCAGAACACGGGCTATTCTGTGAACGGCGGATACGCCGAGTACGTGCTCGCTGATCCGAACTATGTCGGCCATCTGCCGTCGAAAGTCGGCTTCGAGGAGATCGCGCCAATCCTGTGCGCTGGCGTCACCGTGTACAAGGGCATTCGCATGACCGACACGCGGCCCGGACAATGGCTTGCGATCTCGGGTATCGGCGGCCTTGGTCACGTCGCGGTTCAATACGCCATTGCGATGGGCCTGCATGTCGCCGCCATCGACGTGGAGCCCGCGAAGCTCGCGCTCGCACGCGATCTGGGAGCGACGCTCGTCATCGACGGCTCGACCGATGACCCCGCGGCCGTGATCCAAAAGGAGATCGGCGGCGCACACGGCGTACTGGTCACGGCAGTCTCGCGCAGCGCATTCGCGCAGGCGCTCGGCATGGTGCGCCGCGGCGGAACCATATCGCTGAACAGGCTGCCTCCCGGAGATTTCCCGCTCCCGATCTTCTCGACGGTGCTCAACGGAATTACCGTCCGGGGCTCGATCGTCGGGACGCGGCGGGACTTGCAGGAGTCGCTGGAATTCGCTGCTGAGGGCAAAGTCCGCGCCCGGATTCATCCCGACCGGCTCGAAAACATCAATTCGGTATTCACCGATCTCAGAAACGGCAAGGTGGACGGCCGTGTGGTGCTGACGATCGATTGAACGGCGATGTCCCATCGAGGCGCGGTCGTCGACATCGGATTTGACGACCCACCCGTACCGCTCGTCGAAGATTCGCCTGCAATCCAAAGCTCGGTATCCGCACAGGTCACCGGCACATCGATCGAGCACCGGGCCGTGGATGAAAGCTCCGGCGCAGCATTGCACCTGACGCATCCTTATTTGCATCCGAGGAATTTGAACGCTGGAGCAAAGCGTCTGCGCAGGCTTCAATGGAATGAGGCGAAGACTGTCCCAAAGTCGGTGCGCCGATCGCGCGGTTACGCAGCCAGGTCACTGCACCGAGCCGTCTTTCGCCGCCGCTCCCCGGTGGCGCGGTGTCAGCGGCGGTAGCGCGCCGAAGTGTCCCTGTCGTTCTTCATGCCAAGCCGAAATCGCTTCGGCAATATCTTGAGTGTCGAATATGGCGCTCTGCAGTAAGGCCATATGTCGCAACGAGTCAGACGTACTATGATCGCGCGCGAAGTTCATCGCAGTCTTGCACCCGGCAACGGCTAGCGGGGACTGGGACGCGATGGTCCGGGCCAGTTCCATCGCGTGTCGGAGGAGCGCCTCGGCATCGGGCAACACGGCGTTCACCAAGCCGACGGCCAATGCACGCTCGGCGCTCAACCGTTCACTGGTGTAAGCCATCTGACGAGCCACGCCGGCGGGAATGATCTTAGGCAGGCGTTGGAGCACGCCAAGGTCGGCCGTCATGCCGATCTGCGTTTCCTGAAGAGCAAAGAATGCATCCGTTGTGCACGCGCGAATGTCGCACGCGACGGCGAGATCGAGGCCCCCGCCGATGCACCCGCCCTGGATTGCACAGATGACGGGAAACCGGACCTGATCGAGCGTGTCGAAGCAATCTATCAGGTTTCTCAACGCGTGCTGGAAGCCCAACCGCGCCCGTGGACTGCTGTTGTCAAACGCATCCGTTGTGGCGGTGAACACCTCGAGCGCCATGCCGGCCGAAAAATGTTTTCCGGTGGAACTGATGACGAGGGCACGGGTGTCGCCCGCGTCATCGAGCGTCAGCACGGCGTCGCGCAGCCCAGTGAAGAAGCTGGGACCCATCGCATTGAGTCGCTCGGGGCGGTTCAGCCGTAGATGTGCGATGCCGGATTCGGTGCTGATCTGAAAGTATTCGTTATCCATTGATAGCTTGAGAAATTCAATTTAATTCGTCTGTCTGTCGCATCTCAACGCAGCAGCATCGCACATACCGCCAGACCGGCCACATAGGTCCCAAATGCTCCAACGAACCGGAAGGGATTGGGTTTAGCCATCGTGGGCCAAGCGATAAGGCCAATGACGAGCACGCAGCGGTACGCGGTTGCCGCGACGATCAGCGACTCTACCGCCATCGAAGGCGATCGCGCGCCAAGGTAGAGAAACAGCATTGCGAGGAATGGCGCGTATTCGGCTGTGTTGGCATGAGCTCGAATGAGCTTGTGTAGTCGGTTCGCGGGGTCCGCCTCGCAGCCAATATAGGTACCTTCGCGAAAACGCATCACTGAGATGGACAACCCGAGGCCGAAGAGTAGTAGCCCAAGAACCATCACGCATGAGAGAGCAACAGTGTTCATTTGACCAAGCCTCCTCGGCGGGAAACAACGAACGCCTGTTGGCAAGCAGCGTTCGCGTGTCGTTCATTCGATTACGATGATTACGCGAGCTCCACGTCGATGGTCGACTGGGCGAGGCTGATCTCGCCCAAATACACGCTTTCCCCCAACTCGCATTTCCGCCACGCTTTGCCGAGCGCATGACGGATTTCGACACGGTAAATTCCACTTCCCTTGGCCAGGCCGCCGAACCGGAAATCACCGAAATCGTCCGAAACGGTTTCAGCCAGCTTTTGATCGCCGACATACAGGGCGACCGCGGCACCCGGTACGCACTCGACCACGTCGCCTATACGAGTGCTGACGCTTGCGCCGATGAAACAGGTTTCCCAACGCTCCAGGCCGCTGTACCACACACGGGGCTGCGTGCTCAAGTTCGGCCGTAGTACTTTGAGGCCCTCACGTCGGGCCCTTTCGGCCATCGCTGCGTCATCGATCTTGACCGTCTCGAAAACGTCGGTAGGGCATGACTGCTGGCAGCGCGGCTGAGGCCAGCCCTGGTCGAGCAGATGAGCATCAAAAATCCACGTCTGCGGCAGTTGCAGTTCTTCGTTCCAGACGATGGCTTGGTACGGGCACGACTTCACGATGTCTCTGCGGCCCCGCGCCTTCTCCGGATCGATGATGACGATGCCGTCGGCGCGCTTGCGAATGGCGTCGCCGCCTACCCGCATGCATGGCGCTTCGTCGCAGTGGTTGCACATCACCGGCAGATAGGTGGTCTCTACCATATGCGAGTCGCCCTGAACACGGCGCAATATGCGCAGGGGGCTGACGGCATCTGCCGCGGCGGGCGCGGCATACCCGGGGAAGTCATTGCCGACATGCTCATCCCGCCCGGCGATAACGCAGTTCTGGCAGTTTTCGCACCGCCCAACTTTGATAATTAGGTTCCACTTGTTCACTCTATGTTCCTCACGCTGCGCGACCGAGCAAGAACGCCTCGGCACTTCTCCACTTTTCGACCTGTACGAGGCAGGAGTTGGGGCTCATGCTGCTTGTGCCGGCGGTTTGCGGCCGGTCAGGGGTAAGCATATTCATGCAACCGCCGATTTCGACGCGCTCGCCATCGATCTCAATCAGCTTGAATTCGGCGCTCGCCTCGTACGACTTGACCACTCCCGCATTGACCAGGGGCGAGACGTCGGCCGCGCAAATCACGGCGCCCCGGTCGTTATGAACCTTGACGAGGTCGCGATGCGAAATGCCCCGGATGGCCGCGTCTACCCGACTCAGTCTCAGCAGCCAGAAGCGGTGGCCGCCGAGCAGTGCGCGATGGTCTTCGACGCTGTTGACGGAGGAATTCTTTCCGTCGCAATGGGTATGGAAGCTGTAACGGCTGTGGGTGGCGATCAACTGCAGCGGATAGCGCTGAGCCTGTTCCGAGCGCAATCCTTCCCAAGAAGGGATGTATCGGTTGAGCGCGGGCCGCTCGGGGTTGTCTGCCGTGTGCCGCTTAAGGAGCTCGGGTACGAATTCCAGCTTGCCACTCGGCGTCTGCAGACCCATGCCGAATTTTTCGGCGAACTGAGACGGTAGCGGATGAGGTTCTTGCAGGTCCTTGCGCCGCCCCTCCGCGAACCAACGCATGTCCACCGGATGGCGTAGCTCGGGCTTCTCGGGTGGCACGACAAAATAGCCCTTGCGGCAGAATTCGCGCCACGAAAGATGATCGGGCAAATCCGACGAGTCGAAAACCCGCTTGACCCAGTCCAGTTCGCGGCATCCCTCGGTGAACACGCCGCCCAAGCCAAGCCGCGTCATGATGGCGGTGAAAATGTCGTAGTCCGAACGGGATTCACCCAGAGGCTCAATGCACTTGTGCTGCAGCGTCACCATGCGATGATTCACCGTGCCGTGTCCATGGTGCGCATAGCCACCGGAATTCGACCATTCACCGATGTCCCAGCGCTCCAGCGGAGTACACGCTGGCAGGATGATGTCGGCAAACTGCGCCTCGCCCTCCATCCAGATCGACTGGTTGATTACGCACTCAATGCTTGGGTGCCGGTAAGCCTCGGCCCAGCGTCCGGAATTCGTCACTGTGCTAAACGCGGACCCGCCGTAACGATAAATCATGTGGATCAGCGAATACCCGGGCATGGGGTAGCTGAACGGTGCGAACTGGGCTTCCTGGGAAATGCCGTCCCAAAGATAGCCAATCGCATGGCCGTTGATGATGGCATCGGGCAGTTGCTGCCGCGGCACCATTTGCTTGACCGGGTTCATGGTCAGGATGTGCGGCATGCGCTGGTAATTGTTGACCGCATTAGCGGTCCAGGCGAGGTCGCCGGAAATGCCGCCATCCGCATAGCCAGGAAAATAGAAATGGAGGTCGTGTGGTGCACCGACTTCAAGACAGCCGAAATTGACCCCCGGCTTACCCCAACCCCGCATCGCCATCATCATGATCATGCAGCGCGCCCACTGCGCTCCGGTCGCGCCACGGCCCGCGCCACCGAATCCCGCGCCCGTCATTCCGACGGCGAGATGGACCTTCTTGTTTCCCCATAGGCGCGCCAGCGCCCGGACGTCCTTGGCGGGCACGCCGGTCTCGCTCTCCTGCCACTCGGGCGTCTTGGGAACGCCGTCCGTATCGCCCAGCAGATAGGCCTTCCACTCGTCGAACCCGGTTGTACGGGTGGCGATGTAATCTTTGTCGTACAAGCCCTCCACGGCCCACACATACATGATGGCCGTGGCCAACGCAGCATCAGTTTGCGGTCGAACAGGAATCCAGCGCCCGCCCAGCAATTGGGCTGTGGGATTGCAGTGCGGGTCGATATGAACGAACTCGATGCCAAGTTCCTTGGCCCATAACCGACGCGGTGTCCCTTCGAAACCCGCATAGGCCCCGTTGGTGCTTTCGGGATCGCAGGACCAGAAGACGATCATGTCGGCTTCCTGAAGACAATCCTCGATGCCGCCATAGCCGGACGGCACGCCGATGCGCATCGAATTGCCGAAATGATGCATGGCGCCCCAGTACCATCCCTCCCAACTGTCGGGATTGGCGGCAACGCGGGTAAAGCCAATCAGGTTAGCAAAGCGCGTCAGCGCGCTGAGGTAGTAGCCCACATTGCCCCATTGGTGGTGGGACGACATCGGGAACGTGATGGAACCAGGACCGTGAACACGCTTCTGCCGGTTGATTTCCTTGGTAACCATGTCCAGCGCCTCGTCCCAACTGATGCGGACATAGCCGGACTTCCCCCGGTTCCCGGGATTGCGTTCGCCGTCAGGGTCGAAGTCGACCCGTTTCATGGGATGAAGGATGCGTTTGTCCGAGTAGACGAGCGATTTGAGCGTCAAGGCATGGGGCGCGACCAAGCCACGCCGTGGCGGGCTAAAGCGGCGTCCGCGCGCCTCGATGACCCAACTCGACGCATCTTTGCTGTCCAGATCGATGGGCGTCACCCGAACGACTCGGCCGTCCTTCACGTATACGAACAGCGGCCCGCCGTTGGTGCAGGTCGTGTAGCGGTGGGTGCCGTCACGCATGGGCATGCCCATTGGCAGGCCGACGGTCTGTATCATGCTTAGGGTTTGCAACAGCCAAACCAACAGTTCGTCCTCGCCTTCGGTGACCACCTTGAAGTTTTTCGCGGCGTGGATGATTTCGCCTTGGTCCGGGTTCGGCGAGAGGAACTTAAGTGCCGTGGCGACATCCTTGAACACCATGCGCACGTCGGGCCGAAGATGCTTGCCGGCGCGTGACCGAACACGCCCGCTCTTGAACGTGATGACGCGGCCGATGCTTTCATCCGCGAGTCCGATCCACGCCACGAGATCACGCTCCTTCAGGCGATCACGATAGACTGGAAAGCGGCGGGCCGTCAGGTCGAGGACCTTGGGCAACGCAAAAAGAATGGTCTTCAGAGCCTGTCGTTTCATTATTCGATCCAAATGGAGGCTCGCTGCGCTAGCGCTGGCATGACGGCACGACTGACCGCTTCACCAATCATGCGAGCAGCCCGGGCAAGCGTCGTCATGCTGCGTTGTGGGTTGTAGACCCGGCAAGAGCGAGCCTTATTGCGGCAGCATGCCTTGCGATAGGTCGTAGTCGGCCTTGGAAATCGCGGACCACAGGCGGGTCCGGTGGCGCGAAACATGACGTATTCCATGTGTTTGATGAGCATTCAACCCTCTCGATTGGCGCACTGATGACCTGTACGCGCTAGAACGTATAGGCGACGTTCACGAAGACGTTCAGCGGATTGAGTCGAAGCGTCGATGTGGAAACGATCTGCGTTCCCGTTGCGGTCTGCCCGTACAACGTAAGGTGGGTCTTCACGGGAATGTAGCCGACCGAGGTTCCGACCGACCAATGTTTGGTGATCGCGTAATTTGCCCCGATCTCAAACACGGGATTCCAGGATGAACTGAGTTCCGCGTGCGCCGAACCTCCGGGTCCCAAGTTATCAGTCACAAATTGGCTATTGGAAATCCGAACCTGAGTGAACCACGTGTAGTTCACGCCAAGTCCTATGAATGGACGGAATTTCGATTCGGCTGAAAACAGGTGGTATCGAAGTTCAATGGCGGGCGGCATCGGCTTGGTCGAGCCGAGGTTGCCATACTTCTGTAGCGTCCCCTCTCCAACCAGATTGACTTTGAGCGGCAGCCCCACAAGCATGGCGACACCAATGTTGTCCGTAACGTAGTACTCTGCAGTAATCCCCACCGTGTCCGTCGAGGTCGGATGTGCCCCGCTCCCAGCCAGCTGCTGATTCACGGCTACGCCACCAACGCTCTCTACGGTGAGTGGCGTTGCGTTGCCCTGGGGCGCGACGTGGAGCCAACCTGTCGACAGTGTGATGCTCCCGGCTGACTGCGCATGGGCATTGTCGGTCAGCGCAGCCGAGCAGATGCAAGCCGCCATGCCGGCGGAGCTGATGGTTCGCCTGTAATTCCTCAAGTGTCTTCTCCTGTCTCGTTGCCTGATATTCTTATGAGCCCCCGGTACATCATTTGATACAAGTCCGCGCTCCGTCCTGCGTGACTGGATCGCTCTTCACGGTCTTCTTCCGACCACGAACACTAAACGTGACGCGTTTAAGTAGTTATACTAATTACCATATCCAGCTTCTTGCTTTTACGCGGTATGTACTCTGCCCTCCGTACGTCTCCTGATATATGCCTCAATCTCCAAACTAAGATGGGCGCATCGCCAAGCGTTCAGCCTCAGGCGGGAACACACACCAAGCACCGTCGCGGTGGCGAAAGAAAAATAGTCCAACCGGCCCTGTTGGTAACAGTAGCTCGATACGCACACCGTGTTTCTGGTTCGAGGATGCATGACCAAATCGCGTAACCCGAACCGGTACCGCAGAGATTGGCCCGAGCCATTTTTCAACGAGCGACCGCAAGGACCTTTCCGATGCAATATTCATTCTCTTCCCCACCTAACCGTTGCGAGCTTGTAACTCATGACGCTCGCGTTTGAAGCTCGCCACCGGGGCCCGTAGGCGTGACCGAACGCGCCCACCGATGTCGTGGTTCGTGTACCTTAGGCTGCCCACGCGTCTCTGAAGGAGTTCGTCTGTCAGCGGTGCCCTTCCGGTGACGGCTTCGCGGCGGACGAGACCGTAAAGGCGAACGGAAAGCGCCCAAGCGCGGCTATCGCCCATGCTTCACGCGCGGGGTTAGGAAGTTCGACGTGGAGTGCCATCCCGCGAGCGGTGTCTTCAATGATGCTCACGGTTGCGTCCTCGACGCCCGCCTCCACCAATGCCGTCCGTAGGGCGTCTTCCGTTTCCCGGCGTCTTAGCGCGGGCTTGAAGATCTTGCCGACGCCCGTCAGCGGCATCGCATCCACGATGCGTATTCCCTTGGGAACCGCGGCGCGTTCGTTGATCTCGTGACGCAGAAACTCGGCCAATTCCGCCTCGGTTGCCGTGGTGCCTGGCTTTAGCTGGACATACGCGACCGGCAACTCGCCCGCGTGCATATCGGGACGCCCCACGGCTGCAGCAATCTGGACCGCGGGATGGCGATGCAGTGGCTCTTCAATTGCCGCAGGGTCGATGTTGTGTCCGCCCCGGATAATCAGCTCCTTCTTCCGGCCGGTGAGCCAGAAATAGCCGTCGGCGTCGCGGCGCCCGAGGTCGCCAGTGTTAAGCCAGTTCATGCCGTCACCCAACTCCATCCAGATGTCGGTGGTCTGCTCCGGACGGGTGTAACCGACGAACACGTTGGCGCCGGAGATCACCAGTTGGCCGACCTCATCCGCCTCGCAATCCCGTATATATCGGCCGGCTTCATCGACCACCACTGCTTTCATCGCCTGCCCGGGAAGACGAATTCCAATTGAACCGACCTTGCGTTCGCCAAACGGCGGGTTGACGCTGCTCACGCAGGTACCTTCCGTTAGGCCGTAGCCCTCGAGGATTCTTATTCCGGTACGATTTTGGAAAGTGCGCAGTAACTCCACCGGCATAGGGGCGGCGCCGCACAGGCCATACTCGAGCGAGCTGATGTCGTGATCGCCGACTGGAACGTCCAGCAGCGACCCGTAAAGTGTCGGGACACCGCTAAAGAAGTTGATGCGATAGTGCTCGACAATCTCCCAGAAGTGCTTTACAACGCCCTCGCCTCGATAACCTTGCGGTGTGCCGAGCACGATGTGGGCACCTCGCGAGAACCCCAGCAGCCCTGTCACCGTGACGGCGTTGACATGGAACAGCGGCAATCCGCAAAAAATCACTTTTCCCGGGCCGATGCTTTCGCCGAAAAACTGACCTGCACTCCACGCATTCGCCACCTCGTTGCCGTGCCGGCGCATCGCAAGCTTCGGCAGTCCCGTGGTGCCGCCCGTGCAGAAATAGGACGATATGTCATCGAGGCTGACTCGAAGCGTGCTGCTGAGCGCAACGCCCGACTCCCGTTCGATTGCGGTGCTGTAGTCGTGGATGTCAATCTGCGCAGGAACCGCGCTACGCACACCGCCCTCGCCATACAACCGCGAACACTCGCCACGTTGGAGCATCCGCGCCACGAATCGCTTTTCAGTCGACATTCGGTCGACCAGATTGACAAGCACCAGATGCCGTAGTGCGGGAACCTTGTGCAATACCGACTGCACCTTCTGCCAAAGGTCAATCCCGGCAAACGGCGCCAGTGTGACAAGCACGCTAGCCCCTGAGGCGACCAGCAGCTCGCCGATGGCCTCCCCTTCAAGCAGCGGATTGATGGCGCAGACAATCCCAGCCGCCTCGCCGCCCCAGATCACGAAGTGCGTCTCGGGGAGGTTGGGTAGTACATAGGCAACAACCGAGTTGCGTTGAACGCCCAGTCGCGAGAACAGGTTCGCGGTGCGCGTGACATCGCGCATCAGTTCACGATACGTCCAGCTTTCGGGGTTTCTATAGTCGTCGGCCGTTGCGAAGAACGAAAGGGCCGGTGCCGATGGATTGATGGCGGCGCCCCGGCAGATCATGTCGTAAGTGCTCGACGGGAGATCGGCCACCTGCCCCTGCGCTTCGATGGCAAGGACATCCTGTACGTGTGCGACGCCTTTCATGCTGCCTCTTCGACGACAACGTTATGCTGCACGCCCAGATTGATCGAGCGGTCGTAGCTGGCAATGTGCGCTTCCACGACGTCCCCGACCTGCAGGTATTGCGGCCTCTCTTCCTGCATCTTCAAGAAAAGCCGCCATTTTTCGGCCTCAGGCAGTTGCGCCGCGGCGCGCTGCTTTTCGGGTGACGGAATGCTGAGTGCACAACCGGAAGGGGTGCCTGTCGCGAGCAGGTCCCCGGCGTGCAAGTCGTGTATGCGGGAAAGCTCCGTCAACGTCTCTGCCGGGCCATAGACAAGTCCCGCCGTGGTGTCATTCTGGCGGACCGTTCCGTTGACCGTCAGCGTCAGCACGAGCTCCTTTAACTTCGGACTGTCCTGTTCTTCCAGGAGGCAAAGATAAGGACCGACTGGGCCAAAGGTGCGATAACTCTTGCCTTTGTAGAACTGCATTTGCGGAATCTGGATATCGCGCGCGGAATAGTCGTTGACGATCACGGCGCCGGCGATGTAGTCGTGCAGGTTCGCATCGGTGACCGTTTCGCCGGACGTGATGTTTCGTTTGAGGACGAGACCGAGTTCGATTTCATAGTCGAGAAACTGGACCTCTTTTGGCTTCACTACAGGCGAGTCGGCCGAAACGATGCAGCTCGTCGCCTTCGTGAAGATCATGTTGAATTTCTTCACATCCGGGTCCATGCCGGACTCAATCATGTGCTGGCGATAATTCGCACCCTGGCAGATGAACTGTTGATTGGCCGTCACGGGCGATAGCCATTGCACTTTCGATTCAGGAATCGTCGGAGCGCTTAGCAACAATAGTCGCTCAACCGGGTTGGCCGCGATAAACTCAGCGGTCGACTTGAACTCGCCGGGGATCGGCGTGATAGCGCCGTGTGCAACCACGCCCCACTGGGCGCGGCCATCATGCAAGTAATGCAGAACGTGAAGTGCCATTTATCGATCTCCGGATGCTATAGAAGGGTTTGTTCAGGCGAAAATCTTCGCCAATGTCCGCAGCTTGCTCAGCGTCAGGTCGGGGCTACGGCGCAGGTTCCTGACGAGCGCCACGATAGTCGCCGGGGTGAAGCTCGGCTTCGTGAAGCTGCGCGGCATCGTCGGCCCCCACTGGGCCATCGCCTCGCGGCTCACCGCGTGCACACCCGCCGGCACATCGGCGGTAAAGAGATCGCCGTCGCAATAGTGTTCGTGCTTGTTGCCCCACGGGTCCTGCCAGTAGTCAAAGATCTGGCTGCCCAGGATATGCCGGCCAATCCCCCACGCGTGCGTCCATCCCTTCTCGCGCAGGACGCGCTGACCCATGCCGACCGCGTCGGCATCAACAAGTTCGTACGCACTATGGCTGTAGGTGGGCAGAAAGCCTTGTGCGAATGCAAGCGTATGGTGATCGGCCGGCTTGTCACCCAGGTCGAGCCGCATAAACGCAACGACGGGCGAGCCATCGGGAAGCACCTGTACATCGCTCGGGATGAAGCCGAAGCACTGCGTGTACCATGCGCAAGTTTCCTGATAGTCGGCGAGTTCCAGCACGACATGTCCGAGCCGGATAATTTCCGGGGCGTGCTCGGGCGGCCGTTGCGTCCCATTGATGCGGACGGTCGCATCCACGGAGTTGAACGGCAATGCTGGCCGATGGGGCAAGGGCGCAGTGCGCGCCTGGCCCCATATCGCGTCGACGCGAAAACCTGACGGGTCCGTCAGTCGTACCATATAGCCGCCGCCTGGCAGGGGGGACCGTTCGACATCCGAAGCGCCAGGCAGTTTTGCAAGTGCATCAAGATCGGCCCGGTTATCGACCTGCAACCCGAAGCCAACGAAACGGGCTTTTGAAGCCTTCCGAACGACGTAGCAGAAAGGCGAAGCACCCGTTCCTCGCAAGAGGAGGAGCGCTTCACTTCGCGACACGGTTCGAAGACCGAAGTCATTGAGAAACTTCTCGGCTTTCTCAAGGTTTGGCCGATCGAATATCAGATAGGCCAATGCCGACGCTTTCGTCGTGGGATTGGGGTGGCGGGCCGGATGTGCAGTGGTCAGTTTCATGGCGAATAGTCACGCGGTGTGGATAGCGGTTTTGAGACCCCAGGCGGTGTCGTGCTCACTGGCTAACCAGCAGTGCTGACCTAGCAAGGAAAGACTCTCGCGCACGAGCCGCTGCGCGTCGGTCGCCGGTCCGTCGTGAACCACGGTCTTGTCGGGCCGTACGACGGCGGCCCATCCGACCGGTACAAGATGCGGAAGGAACACAGCGTCGAGGTCCTCCCAGCTGTCACTCCGCCGTCCGCAGCGCGCGATCTGCACGATGCTTCCGCCAGCACGAGCGAGCGCCGCGGCAGTAGCAGAATCGAGCGAAGCTCGGGCATCCGTGCCAAATCCAATCAGCACCAGTCCCTGCCCGAACACCTCGTCGCTCAGGCACGTTTTCTCGTCCGCACCTCGTATCCGCCCCTGCGCGATGACAGCGCCCCGGACCAGTTTCGTCGGTGAGCGGCCTTTGACGAACAGACCTCTTGTAGATGCAGTATTTGACTTGCTCTGCCATTCCGCGATTTGCAGGTGCAGCCGGGGCACCCGGCACAACAAGCGCGTCAGCCCATGAGCCCACGGGGCGACGACGCCATGGCGCGGAATGACGAGCTTTTCCATGAATCTTGCGAGCTTGATCATCGGCTTCGAGCGGGGCTGCCTCTCCTGGTCGTAGGTGTCGAGAATGCGTGCGTCGGCTCGCCCCTGAACCACCCATGCAAGCTTCCAGCTCAAGTTGGCTGCGTCGCGCAGTCCCTCGACCAACCCGCGGCGGACGAATGGCGGCGTGATGCAGGCCGCGTCCCCCGCGAGGAACACACGCCCTTTGCTGAAAGCATTAACGGTTAGACCGCTTGAATGGAGAGCACGCCGCGCATCCGGCAGGCGTCGTTCCTCGGCAAAGGTCTTGCGCTCGAATTCCTTTCCGATGAACTGTCTCACCAGCGAGTTCACCCCGTCCGAGCCGACCAGGTAGCGTGCGCGAATCACATGCGTGCGCCTATGCCCCAAGTCCAGCCGTGCGAGCACATGATCCCGTTCCAGCGCAAAGCCGATTAGCCCGACACCCAGCGCAACTCGAGCGCACTCATAGCGCCGCAGCCGAGCAAGGAGGCAACGCTCGAGTTCCGACTGATAGAACTTGAACTTCGGGTGACCATCGAGGCTGTCAAGCGAATCGACCTCGGCGAACTGGTGACGCGAGGGGGGACGCACGTGGACGACTGGAATGGCTATCGTCTCAAGATCGCGCTTTTCAACGCCTGCAAGCCGAAGGACGCGCAGCGCGTCCTCATCGAGTTCGATCACACCGGGCGGCTCGAACACTTTTGTCGACTTGTCGACAACCATCACGTTCACGCCATGGCGCGCCAGAAGATTGGCAATGGTTGCGCCTACCGGTCCGCAACCCACCAACAGAACATCCACCATTGGCGCAAGCGTGTCGATCCGCCGACCAGCCGGGCCGTGCGAGGCGAACGGCCCGGCACCTTCTTTTGCTGTTGTCTCCACAGTCACTCCGTCTCCATTTACAAGGCCGGCTCTTCGTGGCCGTTTGTGACATTAAACTCATAGCTGATCGTTTTGTCAATATAGAGGTTTGCATCTATACTGCGGATATGACCAGACTTGGGATCATCATGACGAACGCGACACATCGCCGGCCAGCCAAACGTTCCAGCGCTGCTGCACCCGTCAATCCGCCTGCCGTAGTAGAAGAGCGGGAGCCACGCGGCGCGCGCCGCAAACGCGAGACGCGTGCACGTCTGCTCGACGCCGCCCTCAGGTTGATGGCCGAAAAGGGTATGGAGGGCGTGGCGATCAACGAAATCACCGAGGCCGCCGACGTAGGCTTTGGTTCGTTCTACAACCACTTCGAATCGAAGGAAGCGATCTACGCGACGCTCGTCGATAACGTGTTTGAAGAATTCGCGAACATGCTCGATCGCCTTGCAGGGGGCATTACCGATCCCGCAGAGGTAGTCGCCGTCTCTGTGCGCCACACTGTCCTGCGTGCGCGGCACGATGCGGTGTGGGGACGTTTCCTAATACGTGAAGGATTTTCTGCGCGCGCGATGAGCCGCGGGCTGGGCCAGCGGCTACTGCGCGACATCGGCAACGGCATTGCCGCGAAACGGTTCGTCGTTGCCGACCCGTTTATCGGATTTCTCGCAGTGGGCGGCACGGTCCTCTGTGCGATCGCCGCCGAGCTGAACTTCGTCGCGCCGGGCGCGAGCTCGCCGGGCGTACTGAAAGAACTCGGCTTCAGCGGCGAGCACTTCCCGGAGCGCACGGCAGCGATGTTGCTGCAAACACTCGGGCTAAAGCGCGCTGAGGCGGAAAAGATCGCAGCACGGCCATTGCCCATCGTCGATGAAGCCGTCGAGGAAAATTGAGGATCGCGAAGCACGCAACTTGTGTGGTCACCCTCTGGTTGGACGGACCATGTGATTACCGCGTCCTTTCGTGGCTGCCGCTTGCCAAGCGCGCGAACTGATTGTCATCGGATGGCGGCGGGGAAACATTGCCACGCGTGGCCATTCGACCCGTGCCCGCATACTCGATCATCTCAAGCGCAAAGACGCTCGCGATCATCTGCTGGTCTTCAGTGTCCAGTGCTTTGCAGTGGAACTTCGAGAGATCTAGCGCTAAACAGTCCGACCGGACCGGACGCGGTGTCCACGGCTGAAGCGGCAAGGCAAGCAGCAGATAGAGTAACGGAGTGGTCTCGCGCCGATCGCACCATTAAACTGACCCGCGGCGGCAGTTTGCCCAGGCGAAGCGGCACCAGCAGATATAACATTGCGAGCAGTTCAATTAGCGGAAAGCACCGGGCAGCGTTGTCAGGCTCGCACCGCAGCGTGAACAGGCAGTGCAGCGCCCTCTGACAATTCGAAGGCTTGCGAAACAGCAGATCGCATTCGTGGCAAGCAATCAGTCTCTGATATTCCATACGGGATAAAGCAAAAAACCGGGCGCCATTCACTCGGGGACCAAACACCGCATGACGCGTTTTCCGCAGCGAGCGTCTATCGTTGTATGTTCCAAACGCCTATCGTCTGGTTCGGGCTGAACGGCGAAGGCGATCCGATCCGGACAGATCGCCCTCGCACGTTCAACAACACCGTCATTGCGTTGAAGTCTTCGTTGACGCAGCCGTCTGCTGAGGCGCGGGAAGCTCGCCCATCGCCTGGAACAATGCCGCTGTGTCGCTCATGCGCTGGCCGGTTGCGCGCACTGCGCCGATCTTTGAATTGAGGTACCGCGACTCGCTGACGTGCGTGGCCGCCGAAGATACCGAGCCCATGCGGTACCGCGAGGCGGTATCGTCGAATGCCGCGCGCGCGGCGTCCGCAGCCACTTCCGTCGAAGCAAGCGTCTGCGCGTCGTTATCCAGCGCGGCGAGTGAATTCGCCACGTCCTGGAACGCAGAGAGCACCGCCGAGCGGTAGTGAAGCACGGCGGCGTCGTAGGCATCGATCGACGCACGGCGCTGCGCGAATAGCGCACCGCCATGGAAGATCGGCTGCGACAGTCCCGCGCCGATAGCCCACAGGCCACCTGCGCCTGAGAGCACGGTCGGCCAACTAAAGCCGCCGCGACCCATCGAGCCTGTGAGCGACAGGCTCGGAAAGAGTTGCGCCGTTGCAGCGCCTACGTCTGCGGCCGCAGCCTTGACGGCCGCGTCGGCCGCCTGGATGTCCGGACGCGAGCGCAGCAGGTCCGAGGGCACGGCAACCGGCACGTGCTCGGGCAGCGACAGGCTGTCGAGGTCTGGGACGCTCGGGGCGTTGTCCGGCGTGCGGCCCATCAGCACCGCCAGCGCATGCACGGCCGACGCGCGTTGCTGACGCAGCCCCGGCAACGTCGCCGCGATGGCAGCGGCGTCCTGTTTCGACGCGAGCGCCTGTGCGCGCGAGACCGAGCCCAACGTGTAGCGCTGCTGGTCCTCGTTTGCGACATCGCCGGACACCGCAACGAGACGTTCGGTGAGCGCGATCTGCCGGTCGAGCGCCGCCACATTGATCGCGCTGCCGACGATGTTCGCGGCAAGCGCACGACGCGATGCCTCCAGTTCAAACATCTGCACGTTAAAACGGGCCGCGCTCGCCGAATTCATATACCGCGTCTGGCCGAACAGGTCGAACGTGTAATGCGCGAGCAGTTGCCCGGCAAAGAAGTTGTATTGCACCTGCTCAGGGCCAAGCCCCGGAACGACGGGCGAACGCGCGCGCTCGACCTGCACGGCGCCGTCGATGGACGGCAGCGTCGATGCGCCCACCTGCGCGCGAAGTTCCTCTTGTGCTGCCGCAAGCGTGCGCTGCGTCGCCGCGAGCGTCGGACTGTTGCGCAAGCCTTCGTCGACGAGGGCATCGAGGCCGTCAGAACGGTAAAGATGCCACCATTGCGGAGCGGCAGTTGCGCCGACATCGAATGTTTGCGCGACGCCACCCGCACCCACGGTCTTCGACGGCTGCGCCTGGGCGCCATAGTGCGGGGGCGACGGCGTGGCCGGAGGCTCACCGCTCGGCCCGAACGAGCAAGCCGTCACAGCGAGTGCCGCGACCACAGCCGCCACGGATGTTTTGTACGTGAAACTCATGGTCAAACCTCCGTATGCTCGACGACGACCGGTTGCGCACTGCGCTCGTCACAACGCACCCTGAAGCACGTCGCGTAGAGCGCTGGCAAAAAGAACACCGTCAGCATTGTGGCGATGGTGATGCCACCCATCAGTGCAGTCGCCATGGGTCCAAAGAAGCCCGAGCGAAGCAGCGGGATCAGCGCGAGCACGGCAGCGGCGGCCGTCAGCATGATGGGCCTGAAGCGTCGCACCGTTGCGCCAATAATGGCGTCGTAGCGCGCGTGCCCCGCCGCGATGTCCTGATCGATCTGGTCGACCAGAATCACGGAGTTGCGCATGATGATGCCGAACATTGCAATCACACCGAGCAGCGCAACAAACCCAAACGGTTTACCAAATAGCAGCAGTGCAGCCACCACCCCGATAAGCCCCAGCGGCGCCGTCAGCACGACGATAAACGTGCGCGCAAAGTTCTTCAGCTGGATCATCAGCAGCGTCAGCACGGCAATGATCATCAGCGGCATTTCCGCGTTGATCGACGTCTGGCCCTTCACGCTCTCTTCGACGGCACCGCCCACCTCGATCCGATATCCAACAGGCAGCTTCGAGCGCACAGCGGTAAGTGCGTGTTCGATGTCGCGCGTGACGTCGATGCCCTGTGCGTCGCCGCGCACGTCCGCCTGCACGGTGATGGTCGGCTGGCGATCGCGCTCCCAGATCACGCCGTATTCCAACGTGTTGCGCACGTGCCCGAGCGAGCCGAGCGGCACCGCGCCGTTCGGTGTCGGGATGGCGAGGCTCGTCAGCTTCGCGGGGTCGACGCGCTCGCTCTTGGGCGCACGTAGGTCAACATTGATGAGCTTGTCGCGCTCGCGATACTGCGTAACCGTATAGCCGGACAACGTCATGGCGAGGAAGCTGGACACGTCCTCCGATGTGACGCCAAGCTGGCGGGCCCTGTTCTGATCGATCTCGAACGAGACTGACCGCTCGGCTGGCTCGTCCCAGTCGAACTGGACGTTGCGCGTCCGTGAGTCGGCACGGACCTTCTGCGCAACGGTGTCCGCGAGCGAGCGCACCGTTGCGATATCATCGCCGCTCACGCGGAACTTAATCGGGAAACCCACAGGCGGCCCGTTTTCAAGGCGCGCGACGCGTGTGCGCACGCCAGAAAAGTCCTTTTCCAGTTTCGCGTCGAGCCAGTGCATCAACGCCTCGCGCGTCTCCACGTCTTTGGCCGTGACGATGAACTGCGCGAAATTAGGCTGCTGAAGCTGCTGGTCGAGCGGGAGATAGAAGCGCGGCGCGCCCGTGCCGACGAAGTCGACGAAGTGGTCGATCCCGGGCTTACCATCGAGAATTTTCTCGAAACGCTTTGATTCACGTAATGTCGCCTCGAACGAAGCACCTTCCGGCAGCCTGAGGTCGACGAGCAGTTCCGGGCGCTCGGAGTTCGGGAAGAATTGCTGCGGGACCCGCGTGAACGCTCCCATAGCGATGACGAAGAGCACGGCGGTGACCCCGAGCACGAGCCAGCGTCGGTCAATACACGACGCGACCCAGCCCGACAGGCGCCGATAGAAGCCTGTGTTGTAGACGTCGTGTTCATGGTCGTGGCCACCGCTTGCATGATCCTTGCGCTCCGGGAGCAGGTGAAACCCCAGCAACGGCACCAGCACGACGGCTGCGAACCACGAGACGACGAGCGAAATGGCCGACACTTCGAAGATCGAGCGCGTGTACTCGCCCGTGCTCGATTTCGCGAGCGCGATCGGGAGGAAGCCAGAGACGGTCACAAGCGTGCCGGTCAGCATCGGGAATGCCGTACTCGTGTACGCGAAGGCCGCCGCACGCACGCGGCTCCAACCCTGCTCGAGCTTCACGGCCATCATTTCGACGGCAATGATCGCGTCGTCGACGAGCAGCCCCAATGCGAGCACGAGCGTGCCAAGCGACACCTTGTCCAATCCGATGCCGAGCAAGTGCATGCATAGCGCCGTCACGGCCAGGACGATCGGGATCGTGATGACGACGACCATGCCCGTTCGCAGCCCCAGCGAAATGAGGCTGACAACCAGCACGATCGCCACTGCTTCGCCAACCGCCTCGACGAAGTCGTCTACCGAATGCTTGACCGCGTGCGGCATGCTCGAGACGGGCGCGAGTTTCAGACCCGCCGGCAACGAGGCCTGCAATTCGACCGTCCTCGCGTCGAGTGCCTTGCCGAGATCGATTACGTCGCCGCCCTTTTGCATCGTCACACCAATGCCGAGTACCGCCTGACCGCCCACGCGCATCTGCGTGACGGGCGGATCGTCGTAACCACGTTTGATCGTCGCGATGTCGCCGAGGCGGAACGCACGCTTGTTGACCGTGATTAACATGTCCGCGAGCGCTCGTTCGTCCTTGAACGCGCCGGTCGGCCGCACAAACACACGGTCATCCGCCGTCGTGATGGTGCCCACGGGTGCAACCGTGTTCTGTGCATCGATGGCCTGGGCGAGCTGCTGCGGCGTGATCGACAGTCGCGTCAGCTGAGCATTCGAAATCTCGACAAAGATGTGCTGATCGGGATCGCCGAAGTATTCAACCTTTGCCACACCAGGCACGCGCAGCAGGACGGTACGCAGCTTGTCTGCATAGTCATGCAGTTGCGCGGGCGCAAAGCCGTCGCCTTCGAGCGCGTAGATGTTCGTGTAGACGTCGCCGAACTCGTCGTTAAAGAATGGCCCCACCGCGCCTTTCGGAAGCGTTGCCCGGATGTCGCCCACCTTCTTTCGAACCTGATACCAGGTTTCGGGGACTTCCTTGACAGGCGCCGAGTCCTTCATCGCGAAGAAGATCATCGACTCGCCCGGGCGCGAGTAGCTCTTGATGTTGTCCACATAGGGCGCCGCCTGCAGTTGGCGGCCGATCCGGTCCGTGATCTGTTCCTGCACATCGCGGGAGGTCGCACCTGGCCAGTAGGTCTTGATCACCATCGTCCGAAAGGTGAACGGCGGATCTTCCGATTGTGCTAGCTGGGTATAACCGATCACACCAAAGAGCGTCATCAGACCGATCAGAAAGATCACAAGCTGCTGATGCCGCAACGCCCAGGCAGACAGATTGAAACCGGTTCCGCCAGCGGTGGCATTATCAGAAGCATTCACGGGCGCGCTTGCGCGCGCGCTTTCATGGTCGCGCGCGTTCATGTCGGGAAGTTTTCCTGATGAAGCGGGGGCACCACCTGCACCTGTTGCCCTGAACTCACGGCATGCACGCCTTGCAGAATGACCCGGTCGCCGTCATGCAGGCCCGAACTCACCGAGACCGTGCGCTCGTCATATCGCTCGATCGTGACCGAGCGCAGCTCGAGCGTATTGCTGCCGTTACGCACGACCCAGACGGCCGGATTCTCGTCCTTGTGAAAGAGCGCAGTCACCGGCAGTGTGAACGGCTCGCCCGTAGCACCATCGGCTGCCACGTCGAACGCAATATTGGCCGTCATGCCAAGACGCACTTCGGGACTCGGTGCAGCCAACGTCAACCTCACCCGCCATGTGCGGCTTTCGGGATCGGCCGCGGGCGACACCTCACGCACCCGCGCTTCGAGCGTTCTGCCAGGCAGCGCCGGCAATGTGACACGCGCGCGGGCCCCGATCGTCAACGAGTTCAATGCCCTTTCCGGCGCGTCGCAGACGATGTCGACGTCGCCGGTCCAATCAACGTGATACACCGCCTGCGTGGCCTGCATGTTCTGTCCGGTATCGGCATCCTCCGATGTGACTACACCGTCATGGTCAGCTGTCAGCGTCGCGTAGCGCAGTTGATCGATTGCGAGCGCCATCTGGGCTCGCGCCGAATCGCGCTGCGCTAGAGCCGTCGCATAGGCATCCTGAGTCTGCTCTTGTTGCGCAGCGGCGATCAGGTTCGCGTGCGCCTGCGCCTGATCACGGTCAAGCTGCTGCTTGGCGAAGCCGAGCCGATGCTCTGCGGCATCCAGCTGCGCTCTTGCGTTGGCAAGGTTGTTACGCAGATCGGTTGGATCAAGTAACGCAACCGTCTGCCCGGCCTTGACCGAATCGCCGATCCGCACTCGTCGCTCGATGATTTTGCCGCCCACGCGAAACGACAGGGGTGTGGAGTAACGGGCCTGTACTTGCGCTGGCAACGAGGCGCTCGCCTTGTTCGCATCCGGATGAACCGCAAGGGCAACAACCGGTTTGGCTTCCGCCACGACGGCTTCACGCTGGTGGCATGCCGAAAGAAGGATTGCGCTGCACGCCGCGATGACAACGGGTAACCGGTGCGTCGACCGGAACAAGACGGGTAATAGAGAGCGCGCCCGTTTTAGCGCGACGGGTCCGGAAAGTTTCACGATGTTCACAAGGCAGGTGATGAGTCCAGGTAGAAATGCCAACAGCGCTGACGGGAGTTGCCGTGGCTGCGAGAGCAGGCCTCGCCAGCAGCACGAAAACAGGAAAGCCTCTGATGCGTCGCTGACTCGCTACCACAACTCGAACTCAGCGAAGCCCCGCGTTGGGGGAGAGATCGCATGCGGAACGCTGGGATCGGCGGCATCTGATCGGCGGGTTTGCCGATGTCCATGCGCTCTTTGGACGGTTTCCGCGTGAGGTCCAGTGTCTACAGCGCCTCAAAGACGTTTGCGCCGCATCCGCCCACTTTCAGTCCTGCTGGCGCCTGTGTTCCGCAGATCCTCCGCATAGGTGACATTAGACCCATTTATGATATTCTTGTCAACCATGACGCTTAAATCTAAAATCTAACAAAATTAGGAGGCAACATGTCCGACTTGCCAATAGCCCGCAGGCGCCGCCGACCGGTAGCCGAGGCGCCGGCTCAAGGCCCTGCCGTAATCCCGGCAGGGTCGCCACGCCTTGCCAGACGCAAACGCGAAACTCGCATCCGGTTGCTCGACGCTGCGTTCGTACTGGTGGCAAAAAAAGGAATGGAAAGCGTGACGATCAACGACATCACCAATGCCGCCGACGTGGGATTCGGGTCTTTCTATAACTACTTCAAGTCGAAGGAAGGCATTTTCACCGCGCTCGTTGAATGGCTATTCGAGGAATTCGCGACCGCGCTAGATCATCTGGCAAGCGGGTTGTCTGACCCTGCCGAAGTGATCGCCATGTCAGTACGCCATACGCTTTTGCGCGCCTATCGCGAACCGGTTTGGGGACAACCGCTGATACGCAAAGGTCTCTCTACGTGTGCGTTAAGCATGGGGCTGGGTCAAAGGCTGCTGCGAGATACCTTAAGAGGGATTTCCGAAAGACGCTTCATAGTCGCAGACGTATTGATTTGCGTGATTTCCGTGATCGGGACTATTCTCGCGGGAATAGTCGCTGAGCTTTACCCTTCTGCGTCTTCCACACGCACAGTTCGCACGAGAAAGGTGTTGCGATCCAGGCAGGAAAAATTCGCCGAGAGTACGGCGGCCATCGTCTTGCAGGCGTTCGGCCTTCCATGTATCGAAGCGGAGAAGATCGCCCGGCGTCCCTTGCCGCAATCACACCGGGAGGCGACCGCGTGAGTAGATGCGGCGCGAGCCACAAAGCGTGCCGCGATGTTTGCGTTGGCTGTGAAGCGGATGCGGCTCCCCCCGTCGATCTCGATGGTGAGCGCTTTGCCGGGGAATAGCGTCGCCCGGGCCATTGCAGAATTTCTGCGCTACCGTCCCTGATCTTCGTATGTTCGGGTCCGGTAAAATGCGCTCATCAGATAACGGCGTCGCAGTTCCCGCAAAGCAGAAGCGAACACCGCGCTGGCAGGCAATGCGAGCAGAACGCCAAAGAAGCCAAACAGCTCGCCAAAAGCAAGTAACGAGAAGATGACGGCAAGCGGATGCAGGCCGATGCGCTCACCGACGAGCCTGGGCGTAAGAACGACGCTCTCCAAGATTTGACCGACTCCATACACGACAATCACCGTTCCGAACCCATACCAGTTTCCGAATTGCAGAAACGCAGCCAGAAGCGCCAATGCCAGCGCGGTCGCAAACCCGATGTAAGGGATGAACACGGCAAGCCCCGTAAGAAGACCGACGGGTAGTGCGACGTCCAACCCCGCGATCTTTAGCGCAAGGGGATAAAACAGCGCGAGTATTCCGACGACGAGCAGTTGCCCGCGCAGATACTGCGACATCATCTGATCGATCTCAGCAGTGAAATCCCGTGTTTTCGTGAGCCAGCGTCGCGGCACAAAGCTCTCTATGCGCTCGAACGCCTCATGCCTGTCGTAGAGCAGGTAGAAAAGCACGAGAGGCACGAGCACCACGTTCCCCGCGACCCTGACCATCAGGCTACCGCTTGTGCGTAGATACTGCCAAGCCGAAGCGGAAGCGCCTTGCTCGCTTGCTGATAAACGTGCGGTCAATGCCTCGCGGATATTCGCCGGATTGACCGAGTAGTCAATCCCTAGGAAAGCCATCCGCGGTCGCAGCACGGCGTCGAGTTTCTGCATCATTAAAGGAAGCTGGCTCGCAAGCTCGGGTCCTTCCTTTTGAAGGACAGAAAATATCAACAATGCGAACAGCGCGATAAGCATTACCATCAGAGAGATCATGAGCAGGGCGGCGAGGCCCCTGGCCATGCGGTGTCGAACCAGCCACTCCACGCCCGGCTGTAAAACGTACGCGATGATTGCACCGAGGAGAAACGGTGTTAGAACAGGACGCAATGCCCACAGCAAAACACCGCCCGACAAGGCTACGGCGCCCCAAAATATCGACTGGCGATGGTAGGTAATCAAAGGTACTCTCATCCGGGTGCTAGATAGTTGCGTTTCTTCGCTCTCGAATGCTGAGGTCAACGGCTGTGTACTCCCATCCCAGTGCGCGACAAACCACGACATCGAACGGCGAAACTTTCCATTGGGGCGTGAAGGCATGCTAAATGCGCTTCCGCATCCCCTGATTGGCTTTGAGATGCTTGGATGAATCAGCGAACCGCCCAGAGGAATTCCAACCCAGCCCACTCTTAGCCGCAAGCAAGTGATCGAGTTCTACTAACGTCTCGCCGAGCAGCTCAATGGCACCGTTCGTAGTGGCCGCCGTAGCAGCGTTCCCAAGACGCTCGGACGACAGATCTTCGAGCGTTGCGACGGTCACGCTCCAGGCATCCGCGGCGTATCTCATAGGCGAGTTTCCTAGCGTATGGCCGAGCACTCAATTCGCTCGGTCAACTTAAATTTGAAGAACTAAGACCTCTTCGTTTAAGTCGACTGACTAGGTGGGTCACCGGTAGCCAACTGAATGCTCGCGCACTTTCTTAACCAATATTAAGTGGCGTAGCCCTCGTTAGGCGATAGTCTAAACGGCCGAATTCGCGCAACTAGAAAGACTGCTCGTGAACAAGGGGTGTGGCGCCCATCCCGTAATATGAATCGATGGGTTGTGACCAGGCCCATTTGAATGCCGATGCAGGATGCACAGTATCGATAGGATCTCGTTCTGATCGCCCTGACATTGAGACTGTCGTGTCGTTGTCGTCGTCAAAGACACCAGCCGGTGCATCGCTTCTTTCATTACACATCTCCCCTCCCTCGGCATGGCCTGCATGTTTGCGCGCGGATCCGCACCGGGTCATTACGACCCGGATTAAAATGGATGCCGGTCGAAAGAATGCGGTTTGCCGGCCGTTACTTCGTTCATGGATATCACGTTTTGCAGCGGTCAAACTGTTTCAATGGCGCTCCCTGTTTCTGCAGTCGGCGTTTAGTCATTTAGTCACCGCATTCAGGGTCATGCTCAATGACCCACGATAGAAAGGCAACAGCAACAGTCATCAAGCCCTCGTCGCTCATGTTCTGCCCGGCAGTCATTCTGAAGGATGTAATGCCATCGCTAATACTCGTCATCCCAAGCGCCAGCGTTTCTGCCTGTCCGCGCGACAATTTCGCTTGATCGGCTGTCCGTATGCTTCGAATGTACTCACCCGTAGCGGCTAGTCTCTGGTTTCGCAATGCATTGATGGCAACTCGATACGCGACATCCCTCGATGCTAGAAGCGAAGCTTCTGCCCAAAGGCTGAACGAATCGGGCCTGAGGGAATCGGTGAAGTAGGCAATGGCACGTTGCTTCATTTCATCGGACGTGCCGCCCTCCTTCATGATCGCCTGCATATTCGTACAGGTCCGCTCAACGTCATGCCGCAACAACTCGATTAATACTTCAGCCTTGCTGTCAAAGTTAGAGTAGAACGCACCTCGCGTGTATCCGGCCTCCTCCGAGATGTCGTCCACGCTCGTTGCAGCCAATCCCTTACGAACGAACATTGTCTCGGCAGCCTCAAGCAGCCGTTCTCGCGTTCGCTCTTTGCGCTCCGCGCGTGTTAGGAGTTTCCGCTTCATAGCACCGGTTACCGATTACACACACTTGCTGCTACCTCCTCCTTACTGCACCTCTCAGTACGGAGGGTGAAACGTTTCTCTCCGGGGATCGGTCGCGCCTCGGTTTCCAGAGATTAAATCGCATGTTGATGCAAATGTCAATCATGGCGTAAATATCAATATTGATTTTGCGACGTGTACGACTCGCTTGTCCGAACGGAGATTTGGAAAATCTGGCGAGCGGGACGACTGCGTAGGTGGCAAGCTCGATGCAGCGTCCAATACCTGGCTCTCTTGCAGCGAGCGTAGAAGGAAGCATCACATTGGAGCGGTGTTGACGAGCACAACGCGCTGAGACAGCACGGGCTACCTTGAGATCGGACGTTCCGCGCGCGCCTGCGTTGATGCAACGGGATCACAATCACAGGACGCCAGCAAGCACGTCACCACAAGTCCGGGAACGGCGAGCACCCAGTGCCAGCTAGGCAGATCCCGAGCAAAACAGTAGCGATCAGCAAACCGAGGAAGGAGCCAACCTGCGAAGCCATCTGCTGCAGACGGACGTTGAGTCCGATCGGGAAGGGTTTCGACGCCTCGACCATCGCAACGATGTTGGCTGGTTCGTTAAGCTCTCAGCAAGCCCCGTAAGTCCGCGATTCAACGACAGGCTCATCAGTGTGCCGTACTTATAAGTGCGTCTCGGTTGATCGACCACATGATCCGACAGACTACGTCGAGCGAAATTGCCCTGTCCCGACATGGTTGACACGCCATTTGATCCGCATGTCGCATTCGGTGTAATTCGCCGCTGAATGTCGAATTGTTGTTGCGGAGACGCTACGAAGGAGTTAACCATCTACGGAAGGCGCCCGCTAAGGACTTCATGTAACTTGAACATCGCTATCTTGAGGGCACCCTGCTCGACCAAGGTTCTGGCCGTGAGAAGGAGATCGCGCTCAAACGGATCAAAACTAGTTAGCCGCTCGGCTCCGCGGACAAAGGCGCGCAGGTCTGTGCAGAGCGGGTCCGGGTAGCTCTCGGGCTCATACCGATTTATCTCGTTCATCAGCAACGCCCAGCGGTCGAGCATTTGAATGAAAGTCTTAGAGGACGGTGGCATCTGGACATCCGTGAATAAAACACGTCATGCTGTCCTCTACAGACCGTGCGGCACCATTAGGGACATCCTTGCTCGAGCCGACGTTTCCAGGTTGTTTTGGTTCTTATGTTCCTCGCACTTAAATAATTTCAGCAATCGCCCGTTCGACTGCGCCTTCGGTCGGTCGCCTCGTTTTTATCTGGAGATCCTCCAGGATCGCTTGCATCACGGCGGGCGAGGGTCATCGCGTGACAATGAGACGGTGCCAGCCGTTTCCAGTCGAGAGTGCGGGTATCCTGTGCATTGGATATCCACAGGCTTGCGCACAATATGTGTGGACAAGTCTTCGCGCGCCAGACTGCTGTGAAGGCTTGCGGCACCTTCTTCTTTAGGGAGCGCTCCATCACTGGAAAGCAGAGTCGGGACCCGGCGGACGCTCAGGTTCTTCTGGGACGAACTTTTCAAATACGTCCGCCTCCTTCCTCGCCGTTGGGCCATGTTGTTGCCGCTTCGCTCTCAGACCCGTACCAAGAGCTCGCTGGCCATCCGTTCTGCGCTTGCTACCGACCACAAGGAGCGGGAACGTGTACCGCAACGGTCGCTGTACGGTTACCAGACGAATTCCTGCAAGAGTCAGGTCTTGCCGGTGGCATTGCTTCCTGGCGTCTCATCTGGAAGTCCCTAGGATCCGGTTGGCTCTCTATAGGCTACCTTTAACTTTTCCCGGTATCACGCCAAAGAGCCATGGACCAATCTTATCAACCCATCGTCTTGCGAATCTATCAAGCGCGAAGCGGCAGGTGGGCAGGACGGCTCATGATGGGCGGCGAGGAGTTGGGCGACATCGCCTGGTTTGCCTCCCCCTCAGAGGTTGAGAACGCAATCCATGAAACTGGTCTCTATCCAGAGCATATTGTGATCGATGTATCATCCAAAGCGCGGGCACACCTTAGGTTGGTTCGATAGTCGCTCGTGCGCAGTGGGCGAACCTTCAATTTGACGACAATCGTGGTTAGTTTCGGCAATCTCTCAATGACCTAGGCCTCGGGCCTGTCAGCTGTGCGGTTGCGGTCTTTTGTTAAGATGAAAAAAACCCGCTGACAGGAGCGGGCAGACTGGGTTGCAACTTCTTCTACGCCCACTACAGCCAGCAGGCGCACTTGCAGTTCAGTACCTTCACCTATGCCTGCAAGCTACTAAGAATCAATGCTACGACCTCCGAGTCAGGCCACTGCCATCCTCATCCTCGGCATAGTGCGCGGCGGCTCACGCATGCGCTGTCGCTCGGCCCGCACGTAGATCGACGTCCTTTGCAATGACGGGTGGCTAAAATTGCATGCTCCACATCGGTCGGCATCTAGTTCGCGACCGCGAGCAGCGACAACGCGCGTCAATCATGTCAGTCACCGCGTCACGCCGGCAGTGCAAACACGCAAAGCGGCCGCTCCTTCGCGTGTGCCTCGCTGTTCCTCTCTACCTTGTCGGAAGACCATTTCGAGCCGGTCATCGCTCAACCCCGGTAGGCCGTCCACGTTCCCGTGCATAGCTAGATCCTGAGCGTCGTGCTAGAAGAGCTAGAAAGTAAACCACCAAGATAAGGAGCGTTGCCGTGACGACCGACGACACTAACCCCGCAGTGCAGCGCGAATCAGTCGCAGAAGCAAATTTCGCAACGTATGCTGACCCGCTCGTGAGCGAAGCCATCGAGGAAGCCTCGGCTCTCAAAGACACGGCCGATGCCGAGAAACTACACAAGTTACGCGTCGCGTTGCGCCGGCTCCGAACTCTGTTGTGGGCATACCGACCGATACTTGATAAGGAGTTCGACAACGAACAGCGTGCACTCTTGAAATTTCTCGCGAGCGCGGCCGGAAACACACGCGATTGGGACATCTTGATTGGTCTTGTCGAGGAAAAGAGCGATGAAAAACTATTAAGCGCATGCAAACAAAATAGAGATGACACCGCTGACAAGAGTCGACAGACACTGATGAACACGGACCTACGCAAACTGCTGCGCGAGGCCATTCGCGAAGCGAATCGTGAGTTGAACACTTCATCTGAACGCACGCCTTTGAGCAAGTTTGCGCGGAAGCGGGTGTCAGCGGCGCAAAAGCAACTAAAGAAGCGTATGCAGCATGCTTCGAAAGTAGGCAGCTCGGATTACAACTCGTATCACAATGTACGCAAAGCAGGGAAGAAGGTCCGCTACCTCATCGAATTCTTCGAACCGCTTTTGCAGAAGCGCCAGCGCAAGAGTCTGAAGGAGTTAAAGCAACTGCAGAAGCGCTTCGGTGGATTAAATGACGTTGTTGCCAGCCGGGACCTGCTTACTGCAAATCAAGGTTCGCTGCCCGAGGGAGCGAGCGTTGATGCAGCACTTCGGCTGCTCAAGAAGAAACAGAAGCGTCGCCTTAAGGGTAAGCGGCTCGCCTAGGCCGTGTGTAGAGGCGTGCGCGCCTGGGCGCAGGATTGCCTCAGGTGGAGCGGCTAGATATCTTGATGTGGTGAACTTGCCGCTGCGTGCAGCTTCTCGGCCACAC